>NZ_AJIN01000010.1:0-8277 GCF_000257925.1 Prevotella sp. oral taxon 306 str. F0472 | reverse complement strand
AGAAAAGTTGGTGTTTTAAGGGGTGGGAAACTTTAGTTAGTAATAATACTTCGGTTTGCTAATAACATCTATATGTTTCGACAAAGGTAGTAAAAGAATGTGGATAAAACAAAGATCGTATATATACCGAACGTTTTTCTTCGTTTTCTTTTAAATTCAACCTTTAGTAATCTGTACACTCATCGTATATCCATACCATTGTACATCTAATAAAAATATATAGAGACATTGATTTATAAAATTGTTATTTTATAAATCCTCTAGTTAAATAACATGAAAAGACAATAACAACCTAGGGTTTTATTAAAATGTTACCGATAAGTAACCTATCTTTGTGGTTACTAATTGGTAACATAAGTATGTCAACATAACCACATAATAGAATGAAAAATAGAGAACAAACAGAAAGTAGAATACTCGAAGCTGTCGCAAGTATCGTAGAAAGCGAAGGATTCGAGAAGCTTGGTATCAATACAATAGCTTCAAAAGCTAATGTTTCGAAGATGCTGATATATAGGTATTTTGGTGGACTTGAAGAGTTAATTGCACAGTTTATAATACAGAAGGATTATTGGGCTAATACAGGTACTGTTATTATCAATCCTCAATCTGTAGGAGACAGTATAAAGAATATGTTCCGTAAACAGATCGAGCAATTACGAAACGATGTAACCCTACGACGTTTGTGTAGGTGGGAACTGTCCTGTAACAACACAAGCATTGAGCAGCTTAGAGATAAACGTGAAGAAAATGGATGCAGTCTAATCAAACTGGTAAGTACATTAACAGGTTGTCCTAATACAGAGATTGCCTCTTTAGCCAGTATACTCTCGGCTGCTATCAGCTATTTAGCTTTGATTGAAGACCAATGTTTGTCATATAACGGTATTTCTTTGCAAACTGATAAGGGCTGGGACGAGATAATGAAAGGGGTCGAAATGATAGTTGACTTATGGATAAAAAGTATTCAGGAATGAGAAAATTAATTATTGTATTTGTTATTTTTATGGGATTTATGGATAATATAATGGCACAGAACCCAGACTATCTGTTTATGATTGAGAATGCTTGCAAGGCTCCTTCTGGGCATAACACACAGCCTTGGTTGTTTAAAATCAGAGAGTCAGAAATTGATATATACCCTGATTTGTCAAAAGAGTTACCTATCGTAGACCCAAGTCATCGAGAGTTATTTGTTAGCTTGGGGTGCGCGACAGAGAATCTTTGTATTGCTGCTCAGGAAAAGGGGTATCAGACTGAAGTTAAAGTTATTAAGGACTCCTTTATTCGAGTTCTACTTACAAAAGATAAGAAAAAGCAATTTGATTCTTCATTGTTCTCTCAAATCGCAGTAAGACAAACAAATAGAAGTGTTTATGATGGGAAAGAAATTCCTAAAGATAGCATTAATCTACTTAAAGCCACTTCTATTGACCCCTCTATCTCTATTTATTTTTACAAAAGGGGAACTGTTGATTATGAAAAGATTGCTAATATGGTTTATGCTGGTAATAGCTTACAAATGAATAATGAAGCTTTCAAATCAGAACTGACAAAGTGGATGCGTTATAATAAGAAACATCAGAATAATACAAGAGATGGATTGAGTTATGCCACTTTTGGTGCACCAAATGTTCCTCTATTCTTGGCAAAATTTATCATGTCAAAGGCTATCAACACGAAAACGCAGAATAAAGGTGATCGGAAAAAGATAGCTTCAGCATCTCATTTTGTACTTTTCACAACAAAAGATAATACAGTTGAACAGTGGGTTGCACTTGGCAGAACCTTGGAACGGATATTACTGCGTTCAACGCAGATGGGTATTACAAATGCTTATCTCAATCAGCCTAATGAGGAAAATGATATTACAAAAGAAATGGTAAAGCAACTTCAAATCTCTAACGAGTACCCGACTATTCTTATAAGGTTAGGCTATGGAAAGAAAATGCCTTATTCGCTAAGACGCGATTATAGGTCATGTATTTTCTCTGAAGAATAAATCTGAGGACATATAAATGCTAGCCCATTTAGTAATCTCTCTTTAGGCATTACAATGATAGCATTTGTTTCCGAAAGTTCTTTACATTCAAAATTCTCATTCTAGAGAAAATAGTCAATTAATATGGTCGAAAAATGAGTCAAAAGTAGGTTCTTCCAGAAAAGTATATACTTTTTGCGCAAAAGGTATATAGTTTTTTGCTAAAAAGTATATAGTTTTTCGCTAAGAAATATATAGTTTTTTGTTGAGAAATATATAGTTTTTCGACAAAAATTCCATTGTTTTTCAGGGCTAATGAATATTTCTTTTGTTAAGATGATACTATAAAATATATAAAACTTTGAATATCAATAGTTTGCAAAATATCATCTTATCAGCCCCATATTTTGCGTATTTGAGTCAAAGTACATTCCTCTTTAAAAATATCGCAGAAATACCCCCTCAAATTAGCAGTATTTTATTACAAAATATTAAATCCTCGTTGCAAAAATAGGAATTATAGCCTCTCATGTCTTTTTGGTGACATCACTTGAAAGGTTCTTAATTTTTAACGAAGTTCGAAAGTCACAAATGGATAGCTCTGTGATAGTGGCTTTTTATTCATTGACTTTCTTTAAATCTGCTGATATTGGAATCCACCATGCTGTACCATCATTAAGTCTAATTCTGTCTGCTGAGACAGTGCGCTCTATTACCTTCCCTTGTTCGCCTGAGGGGATTTGTCTACCTTTTCCTGTTATTATTAATTGATCTACGCCTATTGCGTCACCAGCAACAGCAGCTTTTCCAAATTCATCTACACTTGCTTCATCAATGAGACCTATGGTTGTTTTTATTACTTCTACATTATCACCAATGCTAATAGAACTTTCATATTGGTTCTCTACGCTGTTTTTTGAACTCCTAGGTTGGCTTTCTATACAGGCTTTTACCCCCCATAAAGTTAGGAAAATAGCAAGAGTAATTAAAAACTTATCAACTTTTGACTGCTGTTTTTTCTTTTTAATCATGTAGTTATTAAAAATCTCGCCACAATGGCTACATTGTAATTGTTTGTCTTTCCGATATTCATCTGGGATAGATAACATTGATTTACAGTGAGGGCATCTTATGTGATTCATATGCTTAATTTAATTTACTGAACTAAGATCGCTAAAAAGCTCATAATAGCGATTATCGACGTCATTTGAATATATCTTAGCAGATCCGCCTTGTGTTGGGACGAGAATAGCATCTGAATTATTGTCGAAGCCTGAAATATAGTAGATTGTAGTTCCTTTTCTCATGCTAAATAACCCATTATTGCCACTGACGTTAGGGTCATGAAAAATATAACTATTATTTCCTTTAATTTTTCTTTTTGTACAGTTGTATGATTGTATAATGTCACCAAGTCTTGATGTTAACAAGATTCTACCTGTATTAGCCTCTTTTTCTAAAACCCATGTTGCTCCATTATTACCATAACTTGTTTCTACCCATTTCCCTATAACTTGATTTTGTTCAGGTTCTGAAGCAGTTTCTTGAGACGAAATAGAAGTCTCGCTATTAGAACTTACTACTCCTAATGGGTCTGTGCTTGCAGAATCTACGTAAAGAGTTGTATCTTGTGCTGCCGCTCTAATATCATCTGTTGTTGGGATTTCTTTCTGAGTTATGTTTACAATGAATACTATAAGAATCAAGATGATTATAGAAATTACACCAAATAAAAGTCTATTATAAGTCTTACTACTTATTTCTGGAAGAGGTGTTTCATTGCTGAAAGCATCCTCTTTTTGTTCTTTAACCCTTGTAGCAACACCTGTGATTTTGTATGGAACGATTAGGGATTCTCTACAGATTTTAGCACTTTCTATATTGTTAAAATCACTTGTTTCTATCGTAATTGTACTTCCCTCGGATACATTATAAACTTTTTCAAGAATTATATTAACGTAAGTGGCAGCTTTGTTATAGTCTTTCCCACAGTCAATAGCATATGCTCTTATTCCAAAGTCTTTTATTTCATTGAACTCTTTTCTAATATCTAGCTCTTGAAATAGTTGAAGTTCTTTCTTATCTGCTTTCATCGAGAATGTGAAATAGATTGCAATTGCTTCTTCAAACTCTTTGTCTATATCCCATTCCCGCTCGGGGAAAACTAGGTCTTCGGTTCTTAAGTCTAAAACTTGAGAAGGATGCAAGAGTTGTACCACATTAGCATTTGCATTATATCCTATTCTTACCTCGGTAACAATAGATTTGTAATAGTCTTGAGCTTCTATATTCTTTCTAAGCTGTTTGGTTAGTTCATCAAAGACGTTTTGTATCATAGGAAAGTTGTTTTATACAAAATAACTCACGCTATATGTGAGAACCATCATGCAAGTTTTTGTCTGTTGTCGGAATTTATCAGATTGTGGACTGAAGAGATATGAGCATAATGCCTCTTTTCTACAACGTGTTTGGAATTCTTATCCCACCCAATTGCAAAAATAACAAGAAAAAACGAAATAAATACTTTTTAACGCTAAAATCTCTATTTTATTTTTATGTACGTATTATGTTTTAAGTTTCGTCGGGAAGTGTTCTTATGGTAAATTAAAAGGCGACCATCTGTTGAGATAGTCGCCTTCTTTTATCTTATCTTTAGAACTCAGCGTTCTTTGGAGTACGTGCAAATGGGATTACGTCACGAATGTTTTGCATACCAGTAACGAAGAGGATCAGACGCTCGAAACCAAGACCGAAGCCACCATGTGGGCAGGTTCCATACTTGCGAGTATCGAGATACCAGTCGTAAACCTCACGTTTCATACCGCGATTATCGATCTCTGCAAGCAACTTATCGTAATTCTCTTCACGGACAGAGCCGCCAATGATCTCACCAATATGTGGGAAAAGGACGTCTGTTCCCTGCATTGTCTTGCCATCAGGGTTCTTCTTCATATAGAACGACTTGATTTCGCTTGGATAGTCGGTCATGATGACAGGGCGCTTGAAGTGTTCCTCAACGAGATAACGCTCATGCTCACTGCTGAGATCCATTCCCCAACCAGTGATTGGGAACTCAAACTTCACACCATTAGCAACTGCCTTCTGAAGAATCTCTATACCTTCTGTGTAAGTTAGGCGAACAAAGTCTTCCTTAAGTACACCCTCTAGGCGAGCAATCAGTCCCTTGTCAATCATCTTGTTAAGGAATTCAAGGTCGTCCTTACAGTTCACCAATGCCCAGCGAACGCAGTATTTGATGAAGTCTTCTTCAAGATCCATCAGTTCATCCTTGTCAATAAAAGCAACTTCTGGTTCAACCATCCAGAACTCTGCCAAGTGACGAGGCGTATTAGAGTTCTCTGCACGGAAAGTGGGACCGAAAGTATAGATAGCACCAAGTGCTGTAGCACCCAGCTCACCCTCCAACTGACCAGATACAGTAAGGTTCGTGCGCTTACCGAAGAAGTCAGCACTATAATCAACCTCACCACCTTTTGCGACGCGATCGAGGTCGAGTGTGGTTACTTGGAACATATTTCCAGCACCCTCGGCATCACTACCAGTAATTAATGGAGTGTGGAAATAATAATAACCATGGTCGTGGAAGTACTTGTGGATAGCGATTGCCATATTGTGGCGAATACGGAATACAGCACCGAAAGTATTTGTGCGCAGACGCATGTGACCATACTTGCGCATGTACTCAAAGCTCTGCCCCTTCTTCTGCATAGGGTAGTCGCTTGGACAAAGACCATAGATTTCAATCTCTTTACATTGAATCTCCGACGTCTGACCAGCACCCTGACTCTCTACAAGCGTACCGATAACGCTGATACAAGCACCTGTTGTAATGCTCTTCAGTTTCTCATCGTCGATAGTAGTAGGGTCAACGACCACCTGAATGTTCTTGATAGTAGAACCATCATTCAGTGCGATGAAGTCAACAGCCTTGCTACTTCTATGTGAGCGAACCCAGCCTTTTACATTAATATCTTTACCAAAGTCGGTGCAAGCAAGTGCATCGACGACTTTTGTTCTTTTCATCTTTGTATTGTAATTAGGACTTCTCAACAAGCTCAAAAGAAAAGGAAAAGGAATAAAGAGGGAATCTCTTTACACATTCTTTCCTTAGAAGTTTATTGTAGAAGTCTTTATCCTCGTTTATCCTCTCACCCCCTCCCTTCGGAGGGGCTTAGGGAGGGCTTCTTATTCAAATGCACCCATGCGCAGCATATCAACTTCCTTCTCTGTGAGGAAACGCCAATCGCCACGACGTACATTCTTCTTCGTTAGACCAGCGAACTGTACACGATCGAGCTTAACAACACGATAACCAAGACTCTCGAAGATACGACGAACGATACGATTCTTGCCACTATGAATCTCAATACCAACCTGTGCCAAATCGTCAGGACTAGCGTATTCAATAGCGTCAGCCTTTATCTCTCCGTCTTCAAGCTCGATACCATCAGAGATCTTCTGAAGGTCGTTTGCTGTGACAGGCTTATCAAGGAATACGTGATAAACCTTCTTCTTTAAGAACTTAGGATGTGTGAGTTTAGAAGCGAGGTCACCATCGTTTGTAAGAAGCAATACACCTGTTGTGTTACGGTCTAGGCGTCCAACAGGATAGATACGCTCTGGGCATGCACCTTTAACAAGATCCATTACAGTCTTACGCTGTTGTGGGTCATCACTTGTTGTAACGTAATCCTTAGGCTTATTCAATAGGACATAAACCTTCTTTTCTAGTGAAACTGTCTTATCTTGGAAGAGTACAACATCAGTGCGTAGAACCTTACTTCCAAGTTCTTTAACCACCTCACCATTTACGGTGACAGCACCAGATAGGATGAACTCGTCAGCCTCACGACGTGAACAAACACCAGCATTAGCTAGATACTTATTCAAACGAATTGGCTCGTTTGGATCGAAATTCTCTTCCTTATATTCAATGCGTTTCTTCAATGAATACTTTGCATTTGGATCATAATCTGCGGTACGCTGACGATATCCTCCTTGGTTATATCCACCGCGGTTGTTATACCCTCCGCGACTCTGATAACCGCCACGATTATTGTAACTACTGCGGTTCTGATAACCACCACGGTTATTATACCCACCGCGATTATTATATCCACCACGGTTTTGGTAACCATTTTGACGTGGCTGATAGCCACCCTGGTTTACCTGATAACCATTGTTGTTCTCTTCTCCTTCTGCGCTAGTATTGTTGTTATAACGAGGACGATAACCTTGTGACTGGTACCCTCCTTCTTCATTATTATAACGTGGACGATATCCACCTTGCTGTGGTCTGCTTTGATAACCACCACGACTCTGATATCCACCTTGGCGTGATTGATATCCTCCTTCTTCGCCATTGTTGCTGTTGTAACGTGGGCGGTATCCTCCCTGTTGAGGGCGACTTTGATAGCCACTACGATTGTTGTATCCACCACCATAGTTGCTTTGACGTGGGCGATAACCTCCTTGTTGTGGGCGACTACTGCTTTGCAAGCCTGAACCAAAGCCCTCGGGACGGAATCCACCTTCGTCATTTCCACCATTAGCCTTGTCGCTGCTATAAGCACGCTGTGTGTGAATACGTGGACGTTGTGGGCGTCCTGTGCCACGGTACTCTCTCTGATAACCACCTTGTCCAGCTGCAGAATAGCCCTCACGGCCATTATCATTCTGTTCAGACTGAACCTCTTTGTTTTCGAATTCTTCTGCCATAATTGTAGTTTGCTTTAATGTTAACTACTGACCTCACGATCAATGAGTAATAAAGTTTATTATTCTTTTATTTCTAATTATTATTTGTTAGAACTCCTATTAGAAGGAGCTACTCAGTTTTATTAATAATCCTCAAATCCGCAACTAAGCCCTTGAAGGTTCTTATTGCGTTTACACGTCCTCTCATTACTGAATTTGCAGATAATTTGAACTTGAAGCACCCACTTCTGCCTACAATATCCCCTTACCCCACAATGTGACTTGAGGCAATACACAATATCATTCCCATAAGTTGTAGGCACTATCCAAAATCAGTCTGGAAAACATCTGCGTAAGCATAATTACAGGTATAGATATTCAGCACATACCGCCTTGATGTCTTGATCCACTTGGCTGGTACAGAGATAAACCTGAAGACAAACGCTTTTATGCGACTTGTTACATTGAGTCCGAACTTCTTTACGTCAAGTCTTTGAATAATGGCCTTGTAAAAGTTACGGATAAGTGCTGTAAGAAGAAGGAACACTGTGTTCTCTGCCATGAAGGATTTGGGCAAT
>NZ_AJIN01000009.1:0-186514 GCF_000257925.1 Prevotella sp. oral taxon 306 str. F0472 | reverse complement strand
GTGTGTACAAGGCCCGGGAACGTATTCACCGCGCCATGGCTGATGCGCGATTACTAGCGAATCCAGCTTCGTGGGGTCGGGTTGCAGACCCCAGTCCGAACTGGGACCGGCTTTCAAGATTGGATGTAATTTACATTACACCGTCCCTCTGTACCGGCCATTGTAACACGTGTGTAGCCCCGGACGTAAGGGCCGTGCTGATTTGACGTCATCCCCACCTTCCTCACACCTTACGGTGGCAGTGTCTCCAGAGTGCCCAGCTTAACCTGATGGCAACTGAAGAGAGGGGTTGCGCTCGTTATGGCACTTAAGCCGACACCTCACGGCACGAGCTGACGACAACCATGCAGCACCTTCACAGAGACCCCGAAGGGCGTCATTATCTCTAAATCCTTCCTCTGCAATTCAAGCCCGGGTAAGGTTCCTCGCGTATCATCGAATTAAACCACATGTTCCTCCGCTTGTGCGGGCCCCCGTCAATTCCTTTGAGTTTCACCGTTGCCGGCGTACTCCCCAGGTGGGATGCTTAATGCTTTCGCTTAGCCGCTGATACAGGTACCAACAGCGGGCATCCATCGTTTACTGTGCGGACTACCAGGGTATCTAATCCTGTTCGATACCCGCACCTTCGAGCTTCAGCGTCAGTTGCGCTCCCGTCAGCTGCCTTCGCAATCGGAGTTCTTCGTCATATCTAAGCATTTCACCGCTACACGACGAATTCCGCCAACGTTGTGCGTACTCAAGGAAACCAGTATGCGCTGCAAGTCAGACGTTGAGCGTCTACATTTCACAACACACTTAATCTCCGGCCTACGCTCCCTTTAAACCCAATAAATCCGGATAACGCCCGAACCTTCCGTATTACCGCGGCTGCTGGCACGGAATTAGCCGGTCCTTATTCGTATGGTACCTGCAAACAATCACACGTGATTGACTTTATCCCCATACAAAAGCAGTTTACAACCCATAGGGCCGTCATCCTGCACGCTACTTGGCTGGTTCAGACTTCCGTCCATTGACCAATATTCCTCACTGCTGCCTCCCGTAGGAGTTTGGACCGTGTCTCAGTTCCAATGTGGGGGACCTTCCTCTCAGAACCCCTACTGATCGTTGCCTTGGTGGGCCGTTACCCCGCCAACAAGCTAATCAGACGCATCCCCATCCATAACCGATAAATCTTTTATCCTTATCTGATGCCATCAAAGGATTACATAAGGTATTAGTCTGCCTTTCGGCAGGTTATTCCTTAGTTATGGGAAGGTTGGATACGCGTTACTCACCCGTGCGCCGGTCGACGTCCATTCGGTGCAAGCACTAAATGCCGTTTCCCCTCGACTTGCATGTGTTAAGCCTGTAGCTAGCGTTCATCCTGAGCCAGGATCAAACTCTCCATTGTAAAATATGTTTGGGTGATTAGTAATAGGTAAGAAGGGTAATAAATACCAACTTAACCCAAGACCTCACCGAGTAATCTCTGTTTCAGAATGCTTATCCTTTAGTATCAAGTTTTAAAAGCACCTTTTCCTATATAGGAATTCAATTGAATTGATCGGTTCGTTTCTTTTACCCATCTATTTGATTCATAACCAAACAGACGCTTCTTGTACTACTTCTCTGTTTATGTAAATCTTTTCAAAGAACGCTTCCTTTATTGCTTTAAGCACTCATAAGTAACTAGCTTATTTCGTAAAAGCGAGTGCAAAGGTATATACTTTATCAGAAACTACCAAATGTTTTAAAGAAAAAGTTTCAAAAAAGTATTATTTTCTGGATCTATCTGTGTGAGAAAATAGGTTATAAAACTCTACACCATATTATATTAAGGGTTTGATGAATTTAAATAAATATCATTGATATTATCCAATCTCTGGGATTACATACGACAAAACCCGTAAAATCTGCCCACGTGTAACACCTTCACGGATGGCGACAAAGATAGTATCATCTCCTGCTATTGTTCCCAAAATATAATCCGAATCACTTGCATCAATATCATATGCAATAGCACTGGCATAACCTGGTCTAGTCTTCACAATGGCCAATTGCCCCGAGATATTCACAGAAATATAACCACTACGCTGTAACATTTCTGCAGCCTTTCGGGGTGTTGTAACCCGCTTATACATAGTCTCGTTTGGTAAAACATACACATATTTTCCATTCATGGAAGCAGCTTTAGCCACTTTTAACTGCTTAAGATCACGACTGAGCGTTGCTTGTGTCAATTGAAATCCTTCTGCCTCTAAGGCTCTCAAAACTTCTTCTTGAGAACTAAGTTCCATACTAGATATCAACATTTTCAATGCTTCTAGTCTACTATTCTTCACTTTCATAAGCGTATGTTTATGCTTTAACGCAACAAATATAGATATTTAATTTATAAAAAACAAGTATTTTTGAATAAAAGTAACAATATTTTTTAATAGCAAGCTATTACATAACAAAAAACAACTAATCAAGCGTATAAAATTCGAAATAGTATTCACAACAACAACAGAGTCCCCATCTAAATAGAACTTGTCACAATACAAAAAACGACAATAAATTCTCCTTTACCATACCACATACACATAATTATATATGATTAAGGTGCATGCAACATCTGTCACAACTCTCCTAAAAGATGTAAAAAACGATTATGATATTTGTTAGACTCTTTTCTTTCAACTATATTTGTACCTAAAATGGCATAGCATTTGTACATTAAGCAAAAAGGAAAAAGCTTTCATTGCTATTAGTAGTAGACTTCCACAATAAAGAAGAAACAAACAGAAAACAAAACAAAAAAGAAATGAATATGGATTTCAACAACTATTCAAAAGTGGTTAATAACCATGATCGTGACCTAGAAATGGTACGCGCATTTCCAGCACTAATGCGTAAGGTATATGTATGGATGGCAATGGCACTTGCCATTACAGGTATTGTTGCTTATGGGGCAGGTAGTTCTCCTGCACTCATCCAAGCTCTCTACATTAGTAAAGGTCCTATGCTTATTGCAGCCTTAGTGGAGTTTGGCATCGTATGGTATCTATCATCTCGCATCTATAAACTATCTCTTGCCAGCGCAACCCTATGGTTTATTCTCTTCTCTGCACTTAATGGGCTAACCCTTGGATGGATATTTGCAGTATACAAAATAGCCATTATTGCCAAGACATTCTTTGTCACTGCAGGAACCTTTGGAGCAATGGCTTTAATAGGATCAACAACGAAGAAGGATTTAACAAAGTTCGGAGGAATTCTCTTCATGGCATTAATTGGTTTGATTATAGCCAATCTAGTCAACCTCTTCTTGCACAGTTCTACAATGGATTATATAGTCAGCATTGTAGGAGTGCTCATTTTTACAGGTCTCACCGCATGGGATGCACAAGCAATCAAACGTAACCTTCTCATGGCTCCAGATGCTGGAGAATCAGCCCAGAAGATAGCACTCCTAGGTTCATTGAGTCTCTATCTCGACTTTATCAACCTCTTCCTTTATCTTCTTCGATTCTTTGGTAACAATAAAAACTAAGACATTTAAATATCATACGGACAACCCTCATGGTTGTCCGTATTTGATGAAATAAAATTGATAAAAGACTTGACCATTCAAAAGAATATCCATATATTTGTCACAAATTAACTTTAACAAACAAAACTGTTCGTATGAGAAAGAGATTTTACAGTGTATGTATTGCCACATTACTCATTGCAGGAGCAACACCAATGAAGGCGCAGTTCAATATAGGGAAAGCTGCAAGTGGTGCCGTAAAAGCAGCCAAAGCTGCAACTTTGACAGATGCAGACATGGCAAATTACGTGAAAGAATACGTTGCTTGGTTGGATAAGAACAACAAAGTTTGCGATGCTCGCAGCCCTTACACAAAGCGTCTTAACAAGTTGACACAAGGTCTTACCAATGTAGAAGGAATCCCTTTGAACTTTAAAGTATACTATGTAACAGACGTCAATGCCTTTGCCTGCCCTGATGGAAGCGTACGAGTATTCTCATCCCTCATGGATCTTATGACAGACGAAGAACTTTTGGGCGTTATTGGACATGAAATTGGTCACGTTGCACATAAAGACTCTAAGAAAAGATTCCGTACCTCCTTACTTACTTCTGCGCTCAAAGATGGACTCGCTGCAACCAATGGTAAAGCCGCAGCACTTACTGATTCACAACTTGGTGAACTAGGCGAATCACTCCTCAATGCCACTTACTCTCAGAAACAAGAGAGTCAGGCAGATGCTTACGGATATGAGTTCCTGAAAGAGAATGGCAAAAATCCATGGGCAATTGCACTATCTTTCGAGAAATTAAAGAAACTCGAAGAAGACCAAGGTATCCAAAAAGAAGGTAAATGGAAGCGTATGTTCTCTTCACACCCAGATCTTGACAAGCGTATCAAAACTATGAGTAAGCTTGCAACAAAGGATGGATTTGCACGTCCAGAGAACAAGATGCCTGAAAAGATAGAACCAGAGAAGGCTACATCTACTAGTCAGACAACCAACAAACAAGGTACAAAAAAGACTTCTACTGGTAAAAAGCCTGTAGGAAAGAAACCAGCTCCTAAAGGAAAAAGAAGATAATAAAAGTAAACTCAGAAATTATCTGTAGTAACTTATACATTTACTTATAAACAAGAAAGAGAGGCAGTTATCAAGATGATAATCTGCCTCTCTTTTATCTTTAAAAGGACTATTTCAACTTTACCTTTAAGTTCTTTAGCATATCAATCGTCATGGATTCCAAATCAAACTGTGGTTTCCAATCCCATTCCTCACGTGCGCAAGTATCATCCAAACTGTCTGGCCAACTGTCAGCAATGCTCTGCTTGAGTGGATCAACATTATATTCCATCTCAAAGTCGGGCTTATGACGCTTAATAACATTGAATATCTCTTCAGGATCAAAGCTCATCGAAGCAATGTTGAAGCCGTTACGATGCACCAAACGGGATGGGTCAGCCTCCATTAAGGAAATGGCTGCATTCAATCCATCAGGCATATACATCATATCCATCAGTGTACCTTTCTTAATTGGGCACACGAACTTCTCACCGCGAACAGCTGAGTAGTAGATATCGACAGCATAGTCAGTTGTACCACCACCAGGAGGTGTCACATAAGAAATCAAACCAGGGAAACGCACAGAACGAGTATCTACTCCATATTTATTGAAGTAATAATCACTCAACAATTCAGTAGCAACCTTTGACACACCATAGATAGTTCTTGGACGCTGTATCGTATCCTGTGGTGTCTTGACACGAGGTGTACTCGGACCAAATGAGCCTATAGAACTAGGCGTGAAGACCGCACATTGATTCTCACGTGCAACTTCCAAGATGTTCCAAAGACCATCAATACCAATCTTCCAAGCTAACTGTGGCTTATTCTCCGCCACGACAGATAACAATGCTGCAAGGTTATAAATCGTATCAACATGATACTTCTTTACAACCTCCGCAATCATTTGCGGGTTTGTAACATCAGCCTCTGCAAAAGGTCCACCATCCCTCAGTTCACCCGTAGGTTCAGCACCTTTAATATAACCAGCGACGATGTTCTCATTGCCATAACACTTTCTCAATTCCCTGGTAAGCTCAGAGCCTATCTGCCCTGTAGAGCCTATCACCAAAACATTTTTCATATATATAGATAAGTTGATAATCCATTTTGTTGCAAAGTAAACATATTTTTATCGAATAGAGCTCTTCGATATCTTAAAATTATCAAAATTACTGATTCTATTACAAAAAAGCATTGTAAAACATCCTTATTCTCGTTTTTTATACCTTACTTTGCCCTGTATAACAATTAAAAGAATCTAATGTTATGTATGGAAAGATGAAAGAATATCTCTGCAACTCACTTGCTGAGATAACAGAAGCAGGGCTTTACAAGAATGAAAGAATCATCGAAAGCCCACAGAGTGCAGCAATTGAAGTAAAAGGTAAAGAGGTTTTGAACTTCTGCGCCAATAACTATTTGGGGCTTTCCAATCACCCTCGTCTGATAGAAGGTGCCAAGAAGATGATGGACAAGAGAGGCTTCGGTATGTCATCAGTACGCTTTATCTGTGGTACACAAGATGGGCATAAAGAGCTTGAAGCTGCCATCTCCGAATACTTCAAAACAGAAGATACTATCCTCTATGCAGCATGCTTTGATGCTAATGGAGGTGTATTCGAACCTTTGTTCACAGACGAAGATGCTATCATTTCCGATGCGCTAAATCACGCCTCTATCATTGATGGTGTGCGCCTTTGCAAGGCTAAACGTTATCGTTATGCCAATGCAGATATGGCTGATTTAGAGCGTTGCTTGCAAGAGGCACAAGCCCAACGTTTCCGCATTATTGTTACTGATGGCGTGTTCTCAATGGATGGTAATGTGGCTCCAATAGACAAGATTTGCGACCTTGCAGAGAAGTATGATGCTCTCGTAATGGTTGATGAATCACACTCAGCGGGCGTTGTTGGTGCTACTGGTCATGGTGTTAGCGAGCTTTGCAAGACCTATGGTCGTGTGGACATATATACAGGAACCTTAGGAAAAGCATTCGGTGGAGCATTAGGAGGATTCACTACTGGACGTAAGGAGATCATTGATATGCTTCGTCAACGCAGTCGCCCATACCTCTTCTCCAACTCTCTTGCACCTTGTATCATCGGTGCGAGCCTTGAAGTATTTAAGATGTTGAAGGAAAGCAACGCCCTTCATGATCAGCTAGTAGAGAATGTCAACTACTTTAGAGACCACATGTTGGCTGCTGGATTCGATATTAAACCCACTCAAAGTGCCATCTGTGCCGTTATGCTCTACGATGCTAAACTATCTCAGGTATATGCAGCTAAGTTGTTAGAAGAGGGTATATATGTTACAGGTTTCTACTATCCTGTTGTGCCAAAGGGGCAGGCTCGCATTCGAGTTCAAATCTCGGCAGGTCACAATCGTGAGCAACTTGACAAGTGTATAGCAGCCTTCATCAAAGTTGGTAAGGAACTTGAAGTATTAAAGTAAGGGCATCTACGCACAAAAAACACATCATTTTAAGAATAAGAAAAGCTGTATCTACATTTCGATACAGCTTTTCTTATGTCCGAAAAAAGACTTCCTTGAATTAATTTTTAGTTTATTTTTTTCAAAGAATCAATTTATTTCCATGTTATTATTAGTCTATTTTTTTGAATATAAAAACATGCCTTCAAATAGACATAACAATCTCCTATCGTTTTAAAAACACTCTTGAAGACAATAGGTAGGCGTCTTGTAAACGACAAAGAACGACGTAATATAAAACAAACTATACTAAAAAGGAATATTATCAGAAGTATTTTCTAACAATTCCATTATAGGTATTGATGTCTAAAACAATGGAGTCTCTCATCTGAATATTCGTCATTGGCATACTAACAAATATACGTGCACTATAATACTCTGGTACGCCATTCTGCGCATGATACAATCGCATATAGAAGTTCTTACCACCATCTGACCTTCTTTTTACCGAGTCGACAACAATAGCTAACGATTGCGCAACCTTCTTATCATCAACTTTACCTGTTTTCAAAGACAATCCAAGGTTAAGATAACGGCGATTCTTACTTATCCAAGCACTCTCAAATGTCACAGGATCAGTGTGTATATCTACCACATCCAATGCAAACTTCATCTGCAAAACAGGTACAGGACTAATATCAATAGCCTTTGTCACACCTTCAACCACCTTATTATAATATAGCATCGCACGGTAAGTCGTATCTGGTTTAACCGCCCATAGCTTTTTTACATGAGGTCGTAACAACAAGTGTTCACCCTTGTCTGTGACAGCCTCAACCAGTTCGGAAGCATCATTTGAACGCACTTCAACAAAGTCAGTGTTAAGGTATGACAAGCCAGAATCACCCTTTTCGAAGAAGTCATGCTTACAGGCAACAACCATAAGTAATGTTACAAGCAACATTACTATGGTCATTCCACCCCGTATCTTACTATTGATTCTCGTGCTCACAGAGGTTTATTTCTTAAAAGTAAGACGATTCAACAACGATTTTAAACGCCCACTTTCTGAAGATGCATCTATATAATTCTTTGCGGGATAAGCGTATTGTGTGAGCAAGCAAGTACGCAAGAATTGCTCATCACGATTCTCTATATCAATCTTCTCAATCTGTCCTGCAAGGTAGGCATCGAACTTTTCGTAATCATCCTGCGTGTAATACTCCTCGTAAACCTTCGTGTCTTGAATCATATCAAGGGCAACGTAATTAATAGGATAGAGCTTATAACTACTATGAATTTCGTGGTCAATATGAGAAGCGATGGCATCAAAGAGCTTATTTTTTGGTAAATCAGTATCCAAAGTATCGAGCCAATCGTCTATACATGGTGCACAATGATAGAAGATATGACCTTTAAATCCCTTGATACCTATCAACATACTCTCTAAGTCATCCTCGGCAGTCTTTTTCCAATAAGGTATGTCTCGACGTAATTGATATTCCCTTGCCTTGAGGTAATCACATGGGTCATACTCATAAGAGATGGATAGTGGAACTATATGCAACTGCTTCAAGCGATCAATAATACTCCCTTCACCACCCATAACCATCATTTTTAAGATTGCAGGTTGGGTGAGATCGTTAGAGTTCTTAGCACGACCTTGACGTTGCGCAATCCATACATTCTCGTTTTTCTCTGCCACTGCGAAATGGATATATTCGGACATTCGCTTGCTGGCACGCAACATTTCAACAGAATGTAACGCCCTTTCAACGGTAAAAGACTTATTAATACGCACCAAATCACGTATCCAATCAGCAGAGAGAAGATTATCTCCGATTGCAATCTCGCATGTTGTAGAGAAGCCAACATCTATCAGCAACTTATCCAAAAAGGCTGAATCAAGAACAATATCACGATGGTTACTAATGAAAGTGTACCGTTTTCGGATGTCAATGTTCGTTGCGTCCATACTAAGACCTAAGCTCAAGGTCGTCACCAAACGCTGTAAGAAGGGATAACAAAATGCTTTCTGAAATTCAAGATTCGTCTTACAAGCTCGTATCTTCTGCTCCAGTATTTCCATAGGAACATTAGGATAAAGATATGCTAACACTTGTAGAAACTGCTTGTCAGCAAGAATCCGATCATAGACTACTGGTAATTCCTCTGGTTCAAAGGGGCGAATAGGATCAAACTCCGATGGTATCTTCATAACTATAAGTAATTAATTTATTTCTACTTTATTAGTACAAATATAGGTAAAACAGCCCAATCTCTAAAATAGAAGACCATCGTTTAACAGAAGATTAACAATTTTCTCTAACCTTGTCATATTATCCGAACTATACGTAAAGGTAATTAGCTTAACAAGATAATGTTATATTTATGAGGATAATAATACGCTAAATTACTTGCCAATCACAAACAAAGTGTTATCTTTGCAATGTTATGAAGTACAGCATTATAGTACCCGTTTTCAACCGACCAGATGAGGTTGATGAGCTATTAGAGAGTCTTCTCCACCAAAAGGAGGCGGATTTTGAAGTGGTCATCGTCGAAGATGGCTCAAAAGTAACATGTGAGGAGGTTTGCAACAAGTATATTGACAAACTCGATTTACATTATTATTATAAGGAGAACTCAGGACCTGGTCAGAGTCGAAACTATGGTGCAGAACGGGCAAAGGGAGAGTATTTACTCATCCTTGACTCAGATGTCGTACTTCCAGAAGGTTATCTACAAGCTATCAGCAAAGAGCTTTTGAGAGAACCAGCAGATGCCTTTGGAGGACCAGACAAAGCGCATGATTCGTTCACAGATACGCAGAAGGCAATCTCTTACTCAATGACTTCTTTCTTCACAACAGGGGGCATTCGTGGAGGAAAGAAGAAGTTGGATAAGTTTTATCCACGCTCCTTTAACATGGGTATTCGTCGTGATGTTTACCTCGAATTAGGTGGTTTTTCAAAGATGCGCTTTGGTGAGGATATCGACTTCTCTATACGTATATTCAAGGCTGGGAAACGCTGTCGTCTCTTCCCAGAGGCATGGGTGTGGCATAAAAGACGCACAGACTTCCGCAAGTTCTGGCGACAGGTTTACAATTCAGGTATTGCCCGTATCAACCTATATAAGAAGTATCCTGAATCTCTTAAGATTGTCCATCTATTGCCTATGATATTCACTCTTGGGGTTCTCTTTCTCACTTTGATTATCCTTTGTGGGCTGTTAATCATAGTTTGCACATCAGCCAAGACTTTTGGTGGTAGTCTTATCTTCTTAGGGTTATTACCCCTTCTTCTTTATAGTGCAACCATCTGTATAGACTCAACAATGCAAAATCATAGTTTGAAAATCGGCTTCCTTAGTATCCGTGCAGCTTTTTATCAGCTCATAGGTTACGGCTGTGGATTCATTAATGCATGGTGGAAACGATGCGTATGTAGCCATGAAGAGTTTGCAGCCTACCAAAAGAACTTCTATAGTTAATTCATAATTCACAATTCAAAGTTCCCCTATTAAATATAACAACCGCCTATCTACAATCATCAAAACCTATCACTATGAATGAATCAATTTGCCATAGTAGGGACAGACGCCCCTGTTTATCAAGGGACTTCATTTATACTACGGACAGACGAAGGCGTCCGTTCCTATTTTGTTAGCTGTTACGAGAACATTTGATATACCTTATTAGGAGAAAAGAATATCACATTAAACTATGAAAAGTATATCCATTAACAACTGGGCAGAGGCTGACCGCCCACGTGAGAAACTGGAGAGACTGGGGGCAAGTGTGCTCAGTGATGCAGAATTATTGGCTATTCTTATTGGTTCAGGAACAGCAAATGAGAGTGCTGTCGACCTAATGAAACATATTTTAAAAGATTGTCATAACAATCTAAACTCACTGGGGAAGTTATCTATACATCAGCTAGAAGGATATAAAGGAATTGGTCCGGCAAAGGCTATAACGATACTTGCAGCATGTGAATTGGGTAAACGCAGGCAACGTGCAAAGGTAGAAGAAGTCCCCTTACTGAATAGTGCAGAAGCCATTTACAATTATATGTACACCACCATTCAAGACCTCGACATCGAAGAGGGTTGGATACTAATGATGAAGCAAAACTTTCGTCTTATAGAGGCCAAACGTATCTCAATTGGTGGACTAACTATGGCTCCGATTGATATAAGACTTATGATGAAAGAGGTATTAATGAAGAATACTACTATCCTTGCATTCTGTCATAATCATCCCAGTGGGAACACATCTCCCAGCCATGAGGATGATCTTCTTACCACACGCATACGGAAAGCATGCGAATTACTAAGCATTCACTTCGCTGATCATGTAGTCCTCACTGATGGGAAATATTACTCTTATCGTGAAGAGGGAAGACTCTAAGAATTCTCTCGAAGCTCGATAATAAACAAAAGTCTACCACTCCCACCAGTTCTTTCCTTCTATCTCGTGCCACTCACCTAAGGGCTCTACACTCCAAACTAGACCAGAGTTCCGCCAATAAGTAATTCTCACCTTATTATAATGCTCTAGTTCCAAGTAATGTGCATAGCTAATAAGATGCTCTGGAGAAGAGGATAGGGTGTCACCTTCCCATGTAATAACATAATTGGTAAAAGAACGCCTGTGAACTATTGTGTCTAGCGTAAATGAGCCTTCATATGTAACAACATCATTATCCACAAAGTCCTTTATATAAGCTGTAACACCCCTAATAATAAGGAAAAGAGAAGTTATCCCCAAAATAGAAAAACCAATCTTGGTATACCATTTATACTCCTTAACACGCCAACAAAAGATGCCAAAGATGCTAACAACTATTCCGAAAGAGAACAGAAGAGCTGTCAAAAAGAGTCCACAATAACCTTCTCGTGTATGTAAACCAAAGTAACTTGGATATATACAAAGAGGTAACAAGAAAATAAAGAGTGCTGTGCCAAGCGAAACAAGCAGTTTGGTACGCTTTTCATTAAAATTAAGTTGTCTCCAAATCTTCCTTCTCTGTACCTTAGAAGTAGCCTTACTCTTTCGCGCACTCTGATTAGCTTCAGCCAAGATAGCATTCCACTTAGCACTGCCAGGCTGTACCTCATGTGTTCCGAGAGCGTCCCGAACAGTAATCCTTACAGGCTTCTTATTTTGATAAGTGATATTCCAACTATACCAATCGCCCATGATAATCATCCTTCTTTATCATAGCACAAATATACAATAATATGTTTGTAAAACCAAGATAAATGACCTTCTTTCCTTAGCAAGCTATTGTGATTATTATTTAAAATTACTATCTTTGCAAAAGATAGGTAACATCTGGCAATTTAAAAACATTTTTTATTGCGCTTATTAACACTATCTTTACAAGTTACACATTATAAATAAACACCCAATTAAATATATGACACAAGAAGAAAAGACACAGATAGAAGAAAAAATCGTTGATGTGTTGAAGACCGTCTATGACCCAGAAATACCTGTAAATATCTATGATCTTGGAATGATCTATAAGATTGATGTAGACGAGAAAGGTAATCTCGACATGGATATGACATTCACAGCACCATCTTGCCCTGCAGCAGATTTCATCCTTGAAGATGTACGAACAAAGGTGGAAAGTGTTGAGGGAATAAAGTCAGCTAACATCAATCTAGTCTTTGACCCAGTATGGGATCAAAGCATGATGTCTGAGGAGGCACGGGTTGAATTAGGCTTTGAATAAAGCCACGATAGCTCGTTAACACCCCATTCACTTAAAATTCAAAGACATGAAAAATATCTATTTCCTTTCTGATGCACACCTTGGTTCACTAGCCATAAAACATAGACGCACACAAGAACGCCGTCTAGTCCGTTTCTTGGATAGCATAAAGAACAAGGCTGCAGCTATTTATCTACTGGGCGATATGTTCGACTTTTGGAACGAATATAGATATGTTGTTCCAAAAGGATATACTCGATTCCTAGGAAAAATATCAGAGTTAACAGATATGGGAGTAGAGGTGCACTTCTTTACAGGTAATCATGATCTTTGGACTTACGGCTATTTAGAAGAGGAATGTGGCGTCATCCTTCATCGTCAACCCATCACAACCGAGATCTACGATAAGGTTTTCTATCTTGCACATGGTGATGGGCTAGGCGATCCTGATCCAATATTTCAGTTCTTAAGGAAAGTCTTTCACAATCGAGTATGCCAACGATTACTCAACTTCTTCCACCCTTGGTGGGGTATGCAATTAGGTTTGAATTGGGCAAAAAAGAGCCGATTAAAACGTATTGATGGGAAAGAAGCTCCCTACATGGGAGAAGATAAAGAATATTTAGTGCGTTTCACAAAAGATTACATGCGCACACATAAAGACGTCGATTATTATATCTATGGTCATCGACATATTGAATTAGATCTCACACTATCACGGAAAGTACGCATGCTGATACTTGGTGATTGGATATGGCAGTTCACTTACGCAGTATTCGATGGTGAACATATGTTCCTAGAGGAATACGTTGAAGGGGAAAGCAAGCCTTAACAAAAGTAAAAATAAGCCTATTATCAAGATAAAAAGTTATTTTTTAGCTATAAAAACTCATTTTCCTTAGAAAGTATTTGGAAGTTACAAAACAAACTCGTATCTTTGCATTGTCTTTTAAGAGATAGTATTCTTCAATAAAGAAAGGCTATCAACTAAATAGAAATAGCATATTAAAAAGAATTTAAGACATTCACAATATAAAATTAAAACTCAGGTTTGTAGATTAAGTTTAGTCAAAAGAAAGGTGGTTGTCGTGAGACAACTACCTTTCGCATTTTATAACAATTCACCTCTTATATATATCCTACTCTATCACTACTAACGAAAAATTACTATACAACTTCATACTTATCAGTAGTTAAAAAATAATTTATTAGGGAGAAACAGAGCATAAAGGAAAATCTTTCTATAAGTTTTATACCATGTTGAGAATCATTGTTTGAAACTGATTTATTCCCTAGTCCATTTTAAATTTGATTTGCTGTCATATTTAGCACTTGAGATAAACAACTGGTTGTAAGTCTATTCTGAATGAGAAAATTATAACAGCAATGCCTGGAAAAACAAAAAGATAGACTGTAGCAAAAGCTCTTTTCCACATTTCTACATCGCTGAACATAGCAATACAAGTAAGCTATGGTAGAAACAATGGATGGGTCATGAGTATCATTACCCCACTTTTAATACAGTCTATCACTAATATTCAATATCCGTAGGAAATCCCTAGATATTACTTCTTCAAGTCTTTAACAAGTTCTTGAGTATCACGTGCAATGACAATCTCTTCATCAGTTGGCACAAGAACAACCTTTACCTTTGAATCATCAGTAGAGAGAATCTGCTCCACTCCACGCACTTCATTGCGCTTCTTGTCCAACTTGATACCAAGATACTCCATGTCTTGACAAGCATCCCAACGCAATCCGGTCTGATTCTCCCCAACGCCTGCTGTCCACACAATGATGTCTACACCATTCATAGCAGCAGCATAAGCACCGATGTACTTCTTAATACGATAAGTGTACATCTGCAGTGCTAAATGAGCAAGTTGATTGCCTTCGTTATCAGCATTCTCTATGTCACGCATATCAGAGCTGATACCCGTAATACCCAACACACCACTCTCCTTATTCAAGAAGTCTGCCATTTCCTGTGGTTTCTTACCGAGCTTCTCCATCAAGTAAGTTACTGCAGAAGGATCGATATCACCAGAACGAGAACCCATCATCAAGCCTGCCAATGGTGTTAAGCCCATTGAGGTATCGATGACCTTACCATTCTTGATAGCTGCAATAGACGCACCATTACCAATGTGACAAGTGATAATCTTCTGTGTCTTGATGTCTACACCTAAAATTTCACATACACGTTGTGATACATAACGATGACTAGTTCCGTGGAAACCATAGCGACGAACATGATACTTCTTATAGAGATCATAAGGAACAGCATATAGGTAAGCATAATCTGGCATAGTGCTATGGAAAGCATTATCAAACACTGTTACCTGTGGTGTGTGAGGCATCAAAGCATCCACAGCACGCAATCCGCGCAAGTGACCAGCATTATGAACTGGCGCTAAGTCTATAAGACTTTCAATACCTTCTTCTACTTCTTTTGTAACGATACAACTCTTCTCAAAGAGGTCACCTCCTTGCACTACTCGGTGTCCAACAGCGTCTATCTCATCAAGACTCTTTAATGCACCAATCTCTGGATCTAGTAACACTTTGAACACAAGAGCCACACCTTCTTTATGTGTAGGAAGGTCTGCCATGATTTGTTTCTTCTCACCATTAGGGAGCTTAACCTTTATGAAAGCCTCATCAAGTCCAATGCGTTCTACACCGCCCTGAGCCAACACTGACTCGTCTTTCATATCGTACAACTTGTACTTAATAGAACTACTTCCGCAGTTCAAGACTAATATCTTCATATTTTGATTATAGGAGTTAAAGGAGTGAAGGGAGTGAAATGGAGTTAAGGTAAATGTTCTTATTAGGGTAAAGCCATACCAATAAACGATTCACACGCAGATAAATATAACCCCAGAATTTACGCTCTTCCCTTCCTCTTTATTGATTACTTAATTACTTAGGAGTGTTTCCCTCTATGCATGCTACTCCTCTCTCCATAGGGAGAGGAGCTGAGGAGAGGCTTCTTTATAGCTTTTTTGCATCTTGAGCTTGGCATGCTGTGATAGCTACCATATAATAGATATCATCTACACAACAACCACGAGAAAGATCGTTAACAGGACGAGCTATACCTTGGAGGATAGGTCCAATCGCCTTAGCACCACCAAGACGTTCGATTAACTTGTAGCCAATGTTACCTACTTCCAGGTTTGGAACAACAAGCACATTAGCCTTACCTGCTATCTCCGAACCTGGTGCCTTCTTAGCAGCAACAGCAGGGACAAGAGCAGCATCAGCCTGTAATTCACCATCAACCTTCAGTGTTGGGAACTTCTCCTTGGCTATCTTTGTTGCCTCAACAACCTTATCTATAATGTAAACACTCTTACCCGTCTCACGGTCGATAGCGTCTTTTGCTGATCCCTTAGTAGAGAAACTCAACATGGCAACATGTGGGTCTTGGAAGCCAGCAACGCTCTTTGCGGTCTCGGCAGTAGTGTAAGCGATTTGAGCCAACTGATCGGCTGTTGGGTTAGGAGTAACAGCTACATCACCCATAACGACAATACCATTCTCACCATACTGCTGTTCGTGAGTGAGGATGAGCATAGCTCCACTCACACAAGTGATACCTGGCGCACATTTAATAATCTGTAAAGCAGGGCGAAGCGTGTCACCTGTTGTAGAGAGAGCACCTGATATCTGCCCATCAGCGCCCTCTGTCTTAATAATCATACAACCCAGATAGAGATTATTCTTTGTCACTAACTCACGTGCCTGGTCGATAGTCATACCCTTTTTCTGGCGTAGTTCAGCTAGCTTAGCAGCATATTCTTCGCACTTAGGGTTATTCTCTGGGTCAACAATGGTCGCCTTGTCAATGTTCTTAAGCCCCCACTCTGTGGCAAGCTTATGTATGTTGGTGGGGTTGCCAATGAGGATTAGATTGGCGATATCATCGGCTAATACCCTGTCAGCCGCTCTAAGGGTTCGCTCCTCTTCTGCCTCGGGGAGCACGATACGTTGCTTATCGGCTTTAGCGCGTGCAACGATTTGCTCTAATAAATCCATAGTTCTTATTCTATTGTAATAATTGTACTTCGGTCTTTAAATTGTTTACCTGCAAAGATAGCTAAATTAACTCATAATCCCAAACAAGAGTCTTGTTTTATATCAGAAAAGAGCTATCCTCTTGGCTATCCCAGCTTTTCTACATATCTTTGTAGCCTAACCAGATTATAGACAACATGATTAAATTCCACGATGTAAAGACGTCTGATCGCGAACTAATACAAGGTTATACACTTTGTGGAGACCGTCAGAACTGTGATTTAAGCTTTGCAAATATCATCTCATGGAGGTTTCTTTATAACACACAAATCGCTGAAGTCGATGGCTTCTTAGTGTTCCGCTTTTATACAGGGCACCATCTCG
Organism: Prevotella sp. oral taxon 306 str. F0472; assembly: GCF_000257925.1. NCBI lineage: Bacteria > Pseudomonadati > Bacteroidota > Bacteroidia > Bacteroidales > Prevotellaceae > Prevotella > Prevotella sp. oral taxon 306. The sequence goes on along the minus strand of NZ_AJIN01000009.1, from coordinate 169,382 downwards.
CATACATGGCACCAGTATGGAAATGTGCATGGAACGAGGCTATGCGCGACCGATTCGCTGCCGTTGTCCGACAGATGAGGGACGATTCTATCACCTTAGGGCATCCTTTCTTAATGCTAGGTGTATGCAGTTATATGGCGGAGATACTAGAAACTACTTTCCCCAACACCTTTGATATCAAACCAGACCGTGACCACTTCGATTATATCTACTCACGTGAAAAGCTCGCAACACTATCTGGTAAGAAGTTACAAGGTAAGCGAAACCACTGCAATAAGTTCCGTAAAACATTCCCAAACTACGTATATAAGGACTTAACAAAGGACATGATTCCAGAATGTATAGCTGTGGAAGAGAACTGGCGAGAGGTTACAAAGGAGGATACCGAGGGCGATGAAGAATTATCGGAAGAGCTTCGTTCAATGACACGTGTCTTCGATTTATGGGATGAAATCGGTGCTATTGGTGGCACAATATGGGTAGATGATAAGTTGATTGCCTTCACCTTTGGTTCGCCTATCACTAACAAGGTGTTCGATGTATGCGTTGAAAAGGCAGACACAAGCTACGAAGGAGCTTTTTCTATCATCAATCAGGAGTTCGCCAGACACCTCCCTGAGCAATACGAATACATGAATCGTGAGGAAGACCTTGGTATTGAGGGCTTGAGATACGCCAAACTTTCATACAAGCCAGACATTCTTTTAGAGAAGAATGTGGTCATGGAGAAATATCCCTTAGCGCAAGAAGAGGATCAGCAACGCATTAAGGAGGAGACAATCAGCCTATGGCGAGACACTTTCCACGACGTGGAACCATTCATACAACTCTATTTCTCACGTGTATTCAAGCCCGAATTTAACATCACTTGTCAGGCTGATAAGCATACTGTTGCAGCCCTTCAAGCCTTGCCCTATACAATGAAATACTACGATGAGGAGGTGCGCACGGCTTATATCTCTGGTGTTAGTGTGCGTGAGGAGTACCGAAAGAAGAACATGGGAGGCAATTTGATGTCTCAAGCTCACTTCCAACTCTATCACAAGGGGGCTGTCTTTGCAACATTGATACCTGCCGAAGAGTGGCTATATGAATGGTATGAACGATGCGGATATGCACGACGTATCATGGTAATGGCACCGCCTACTGATGTTGACAACATGGACTTTGATTCGTTCGACAAGTGGCAACGTTCCAAAGATTGCGTTCTATTGCATGATGCCGAGGGTTTCGATATTATCAAGGAGGACTATCGTATTGCGCTTTCTGTCGACCCGAATGCTAAAAGACAGACGGAAGATATACAAGGAATGATACGTGTTATCAATGCAGAAAAGGCGTTGCAGCTTTATGCTCAACGGCATCCTAATCGCATAGAGAACCTCCGTGTGTATAATGACTCGGATATTCCGAAGAATAACATGTACTTCCAAATAAAGGAAGGACACGTTTCTCACACGAATCAACCACTGCCGAACACACGTTCATTGACAATCAATGAGCTAGTAGACTATATCTTCAAGGATGACAAACTAGAGATGAATCTAATGTTGAATTAGGTTAGCTCGAATAGAAGAAGGCGTTTCCTCATTACAAGGAGACGCCTTCTTCAAAACAAAGAAACGCCCTTCTCGCATTGAGAAGGGCGTTTCCTTGTTTTCGTTCCGATAGTTCAATCTAACGAGGCTGTACCTCATTGCACACTGACCCATCCTCTACTTTCATACAGACGTCTGTCTCGCAAGTTGTTCCTCCCTATTCGGGGAGGTTGGGTGGGGCTTGCTCTGAATTCAAGACAGCACCATCTCCTTTGTCAAGATACTCTCCAGTTGTTCGGCAGAGAGGCGCAGTTGGAACTCACCATGCATGGCAACACTAATGCGACCAGTCTCTTCTGAAACGATGATAGCCAATGCGTCCGAATCTTGTGAGATTCCCATGGCTGCACGGTGACGCAGACCTAACTCCTTAGGAATATCTTGCTTGTGGCTTACTGGCAATATACATCCTGCCGCCTTAATGCGTTGTTTGGAGATAACCATCGCTCCGTCATGCAGAGGCGAGTTCTTGAAGAAGATGTTTTCAATCAGTCGTTGATTAATGCGGGCGTCTATCAAGTCGCCAGTCTCAACTATGTCTTCCAACATCACACCCCGTTCTATAACAATCAAAGCACCCACCTTGCCACGACTCATACTCATGCAAGCCATGACGATAGGCATAATTGTTTCCTTATCAACCTCCTCCTTGCTTGCTCTCGTAAATAGTTTGATAATGTTCTTCACCTTCCGATGTGCGCCAAGACTATACAGGAAGTGGCGTATGTCTTCTTGGAACAGAACGATAAGACCAATGACTCCCACCGAAACCAGCTTATCAAGGATACCACCTAAAAGTCGCATCTCTAGCACCTGACTAACGATGAGCCATAGGATAACAAACAACATGATTCCGATGAAGATGTTCAGTGAGCGTGACTCCTTCATCACACGATAAATATAATAGAGCATCAATGCCACAAGCACGATGTCGATTACATCCTTTATACCAAATGGGAAAAACATAAAAGAGGGTCTTTATTATTTCACTTTATAGTATTTTGTCGCATTGCACCAACTATTTTGACAGCCTCAACCGCCTCACGAACATCGTGCACTCGCAGTATGTTTGCACCTTTCAATAGGGCGATGGTGTTCAAAATGGTTGTTCCGTTCAGACTTTCAGCCGCCGTAATCCCCAAAAGTTGATGAATCATTCGCTTCCTACTAATGCCTACAAGGATGGGAAGTTCCATGACTTGCAACCGTTCCATGACACTTAATAGCTCGTAATTGCCCGCTACGGGCTCTTTACCAAAGCCGAAACCAGGGTCGAGAATAATGTCTTTTTGCCCCAAATCACGCAATTCTTGCACCTCTCGAGAGAAGTCGATAAGCATGTCATGAAGGTTAGCTGCGGTAGACATAAGGATATAAGGTGCCCCAAGTTCGGCTACGGTACGGAACATTTCAGGGTCTTTGCCTTCCTCAACATCGTTGATTATATCTGCACCGAACTCCTCAATCGTCCTTCGGGCAATGTCAGCATGGAAAGTATCAATGGATAGTATGGCATCAGGCTCGGCTTCTTTGACAATCGGGAGAGCGAAGGCTAATCGCTGCATCTCCTCTTCTGCACTGACAACAACGCCTCCTGGACGTGTTGAACAGGCTCCGATATCAATAATCTTAGCCCCTTCAGCAACAATCTGATGGGCTCGCTGGCGGATAGCTTCAGCCGTTTGCACTCGACTATTAGCATAGAATGAGTCGGGCGTAACGTTCATGATTCCCATTACCAGCGGTTCGCCCAAGTCGATGAGACGCCCACGAACGTTGATAGTATAGCTTATGGGCGTTCCATCACCCAATGTTTTCATCTTCTCCATAGGCACAAAGGTAATGTAAATATTGCACATTTATATCAGAAAAGCCCAACCTTTTTAGCGAAAAGCATAAGTTTCAGTAGGCAAACAGGCGATAGTTCCAATGCTTTTCACCAACGATTCAACTTCAATCGAACGTTCAGAAAGGGCGAAAAAAGCATTCGATCCAATGGTATAGATAGGACGAAACCAGCGGAAAGAACCTACTACATTTGTAAAGAAATACTGCTAAAATCTATGCTTATAACTGCGTTTTTATCGAAGAGCACCCTCCTTTGGGTCAAATACGCGCATTTTGACGAAGTTTGCAAACAATCGTATAACTCATTAATAACCAACGTTTTACATAAATCTTACATTCTTTTCAATCGAAAGTAACCGACCATCAATGGAAAAAATAACCTATTTTTACCTAAAAAGTACGTACTTTTCACCCAAAACGTATATACGTTTCACTAAAAACGGATATACATTTCACCAAAAACGTATATACGTTTCACCAAAAACGGAGGTACGTTTTCATAAAAACGGAGGTACGTTTTCTAAAAAAGGTATATACGTTTTTATTTTGAAGAATATCGCTTCCTATTTGGCTCTATATTGATAATTCCGTTTGTAAAAGATATTCATTCCAAACGATAGATATAATAGACAAGAAAAAAGGATGTGCCCAACTGGACACATCCTTCGCATTTATATTAGTTTGTTAAGCGACTCTGAACGGGGTTATTGACCATAACCATCGTTCTGCTTAATATTCTTGTTTGCATCTATCTCATAGCTTGGTATAGCTGCAAGAGCTTTGAAGTAATCGCGGTTGTAACTACGCACATCTGCTGGGAGAACAGCGCTCCAACCACGGTCGGATTCGTTAGTATAACGTGTGATAGTCTCATTGTTGCGTATTGCATCAAAGAAACGTTGACCCTCACCAACGAGTTCCTTACGGCGTTCGAGTGATATACGAGCGGCTGTAATAGTTGACGCTGTTACCAAACGAGACGCATCCGACGTTCTATTCTTCAATAGATCATTCAAATACTGGACTGCTTTTGCAGTGTTACCATCCTTAAATGCAGCTTCAGAAGCTATCAGATAAACCTCTGACAAACGCAATATTGGCACGCTAGCATAACGAGGATCACCATTGAAAGCAGGCATCTTGTTTAGATAAACCTTTGCACCATGGAATATGTTTTTAGAGTCATTGCTAGGTGCAAGGAACACATCTGCGCGCACGTCGTTAGGGTCTTGAGCCAGAAGAGCAAGGAAGTTCTTGTTGGCAACAGCCTCACCATAACCAGGAACATCAGGACGATTCTCTGCATATAGATAGGCTATACCCTCACGGTCATTCCAATCCTTTGTGTTGGTAACAGGTATCTCGAAAAGCATCTCTTTGGCGTGTGCTGCATCGTCTTTCTTCCATGCATTCACATACTCAGAGATTGTCCATAGACTCTTACCAGAGTTGTTGATAACATCTTCTGCAGTACTGAGAGCATTTGCCCAATCGCCCTTTGTCAAGTAAACACGTGCCAAGAGAGCCTTTGCTGCATAGAGACTAACATAACCAGGAGTAGTCTCTGATGGGAGCTTACCAGAGCTAATTGCTTCGGTCAAGTCCTTTATAACTTGAGCATAACACTCTGCAACAGTACTACGAGCAGGCTTAACATTTGATTGTAAAGAACTTGTTACCAGTGGAACTCCTAGCGAGGCACCATTATCCTCGGTATAGGTCTTACCATAAACGCGGGTCAAATCGAAAGTCGCCATAGCACGTAGAACCAATGCTTCTGCACGATATTGTGCTATCTCATCAGCCGCCTCAGTTTTATCAGACAACTTACCACCATCGGCTGCCTCAATGATTCGGCAAGCACGACCTATCACTGCATAAGGAGATTGCCAGATTGCGTTCGAACGATCAAAGTCGGATGCTGTGGTGTAAGACATCTGATAATAGAAGCTCGCACGGTTACTTCCGTAAGTTGAATTATACACTAAGTCTTCACCATGCAACTCGCCATATAGGAACATTTGCTGACCATAGTAATCGACCATATTACTATTTCCTTTAAAGACAGCATACATACCCGCACGAGCCGAAGCAAGGTCACTACTACTCTGGATGGCTGTCTCCGCAGGGACAGAATCGGCTGGTTTCTGCTCAAAGAAATCGTCACCACATGATGACATACCCATCAGGACTGCACCTGCGAGCATTAAGCCGTATATGTTTTTATTGTATTTTCTCATAAACAAAAATTCTTCAATTAATAATTTAGAAGCCTAACTCAATACCGAAAGTGAATGTTCTTAAGGCTGGAGTCTGGAATACACATAGACCATCTACTGGCATCTCTGGATCAACATAGAGGTTCTTTGACTTCAATGTGAAGAGATTTGATGCTGCAAAATAGACTCTTGCCTTATTCAAACCAAGTCTAGATACCCAGTTATTAGGTGCTGTAAGACCAAGTGTTAAGCTCTTCAAACGCAAGTAATCAGTAGGCATTAACCAACGAGATGACTCAATCGTTGGGTTGTTTCCGAATTGGAAAGCAGGGAGACTAGCCTTTGTGTCGCCAGGACCTGTCCACATCTTGTCTATGTCATAATAGGCTGGAACAGCACCACCATAGAGGAAGTTACCACCATTACTATGCTGCCATCTAGCTGCATCGTAAGCCTTTCCACCGAAAGAGAAGGTGAAGTTCAAACCGAAGTCGATAAACTTCCATTTGATATTATTCGTCAAACCACCTTCTATAGTAGCCTCGTGGTCACCTACGATAACCTTCTTCGCTGCTGCAGGATCAGTTGTTGTCTTGCGCGCATTAGCTGTACCATCATTGAGATAATAAGCTTCCTTACCAGTAGCAGGGTCTACACCAGCATACTCAAGAGCGTAATAGCTGTAATAAGTGTGACCCACCTTGTGAATCAATCTACCACTGATTACCTCATCCTGACTACCATTGAGCTTAGTAATCTTATTGTGGTTATGACCGAAGTTCAACATGGTTGTCCATGTGAAGTCCTTTGTGTTAACGTTATTACTTTGTAGCGTAAACTCGTAACCTGTATTGCGTAAAGAACCAATATTCATTGGTGTTGTGGTCTTATAAGTCTCTCCGTCATAATAACCAGGTACAGCTGATACAGGGAGATCATAGATAAGATCTGATGTTGTACGTGTGTAATAATCGAAAGTCAAAGAGATTCGATCAAAGAAGGTAAGGTCTAAACCAACATTGAAAGCACGGTTCTTCTCCCACTTCAAGTCAGGGTTACCAATACCAACGATACCCATTCCAGACTGACCATTATAGTACTCACCGAAGTGATAGAGGTTCAAATAAGCATAAAGACTAGTTGGCAATGTTCCATTCACACCATAGCTAACACGCAACTTACCATCACTTAGCACGCTCTTAGCTGATTCCATAAACTTCTCAGCACCGAATCGCCATGCACCAGATACTGACCAGAAGTTACCCCAGCGGTTAGCTTTTGCCAAACGACTACTACCATCGCGACGGAAACTAAATCCTGCATAGTATCTGTTATCGTAGTTGTAGTTCAAACGACCTAACCAACTTACCATCGTGTAGCCTGTTGCATTACTAGAACTACTCGTCGTTCCAGCATTAGAAAACTCATAAAGAGAACCAGGATAATTGGTTCCTTGGAGATAATTGTACTTGTAGGTGTACTTTTCTGTCTCGTATCCAAGAAGTGCATCAAGGTTATGTAAGCCGAAAGACTTCACATAAGAGAGCTGCGTCTGACCATTTAATTGAGTAATACCACTTACTACACGCTGTAGAGTACCACCAGGGGCACCATCGTTAGAGAAGCGATCCCAGAGTACATTCTCTACTGATGAAGTATAATCATAAGTGAACTTCTCACTCAAATGGAGTGCATCCCAGATGTTCCAATCGAGCTTCAATGAGTTAAAGGCACGTCTTACGTCGTTCTTATCACTTGAATGCTTGTATTCATAGAGAGGGTTGAGCTGTACGTAAGAACCAGTTTGAGTACCTGGAGCCAATGTGCCATCAGGGAGATAAGCAATGGCAGAAGGACTATCAAAGAATGCATAGTGAGCGATAGAACTTGTATAAGAAGTTCCCTCATTAGCCATCTGCTGATTCATCTTAGAGAACAAACCAGAGTAAACCAAAGTAAATCTTCCGAACTTATGAGTAAGGTTGGCATTACCTGTGAAACGCTCCAAACCTTGGTTCGCAGTGATACCTGTCTGCTTCATATATGACAAAGAAGTATAGAACTGGGTGTTATCACTACCACCACTAAGGCTTATTTGATAGTTCTGATGGTGTCCCGTCTTGAAGAGAAGATCCTTCCAATTGGTCCAACCATAGATTGGTTTGTTATTAGCATCGTATCCTACGACTGGTTTAGCAGCGTAGTCATCAATCTGATCCTTAACGAATGTAGCTGCATCAGCCTTTGATTTGCCCTCTTTATATATGGCATAGTTCTCCAAACCACGTGAGAGAACAGCACGACGAGCGTCACCATCCAACATTGGACGATAATTGATAGCCATGTTAGAGAAGCCCCAGTCACTACGGAAGTCAACATGCGTCTTACCCTTCTTACCGCTCTTTGTTGTAATAACGACTACACCATTAGCTGCACGAGAACCATACAAAGAAGCTGCTGCAGCATCCTTGATGACGGTGATTGACTCAATATCATTACTATTCAAAGTGGATAGAATGTCCGTACCAGTATCATTGAACTGACCTTGACCGAACGCATTAATATCACCAGATACCATTGGTGTACCATCAATGACATATAATGGATCATTGCCAGCATTGATAGATCCCATACCACGAATACGTATATTGCTTACAGCACCAGGCGCACCTGATGAACTAGTAACCGTTACACCAGGAACAGAACCAGATAGTTTATCCTGCACAGAGGCTACTGGTACGTCTGCTAACTTACCTGGATCTACGTTTGCCGCAGCACCTGTAAAGCTAGATTTCTTAAAGTTTCCGTATCCTGTAACGATAACTTCATCGAGAGAGCCAGCGTCTGGCTTCATCACAACCTTCATTCCATTCTTTACAGGAACAACGACAGTCTTGAGTCCAACATACTGTACTCTTAACTGATTCTTACCCTCTGGAACCGAGAGATGGAAGTTACCATCAATATCGGAAACAGTACCCATTTGTGTCCCAACAACGAGTATGGATGCACCTACAACAGGCTCTCCATTCTCAGAAGACACAACAGTTCCTGAAATCTCTGACTGTGCCAATGCTACGCCTAAGCATAGGAACAGACCCGCTAAAACCATTGATAATCTTTTAACCATAAGCTTAATCTATAAAATATGACTATTTCCTATTAAATAAGTGCAAAGGTATAAAGAATTACTTAACAAACCAAAACATTTGTAACTAAATTGTACTTTAAACTCAAATAACGTTACGAAACAACATAAATATTCAATTTATAATAACACTTCAAAGCATTACTTACATCATAACCATTACACCTTATATATATAGGACACCGATAGTCTGCATCCTCGACCATGCTTAACACGAATGGAGAACAGTGATAATCCATCTGTTAAAAAGCCTCTCTTTACTTTGTGTTGTCTGCCTTTTAGACTATCTTTGCACCATAGAATAAAGTTGAAATCATGGATATACAGGAGATTTACAAGATTTATTTAAGTCACCCAACAGTGACCACTGACAGCAGAAACTGCCCTGAAGGAAGTATCTTCATAGCACTAAAAGGAGCATCATTCGATGGTAACAAGTTTGCAAAAGCTGCTTTGGACAAAGGTTGCAGCTATGCTATTGTTGACGAAAAAGAATACGTTGATACCACTGATGAGCGTTTTATTTTAGTTGATGACGCACTCGTTACTTACAAAGAACTAGCACGTGAACACCGAAGACAATTCTCCATCCCCGTCATTGGAATTACTGGAACGAACGGAAAGACCACCAGTAAAGAGCTTATCTCTACTGTCTTGGCCGAGAAATATAAGGTTCATCACACCGAAGCAAACTATAATAATGACGTTGGTGTGCCTCGCACGCTACTTGGCATACGCCCTGATGATGAGATAGCTGTCATTGAGATGGGTGCATCACACCCTGGAGACATTGAGAAACTAGTAACTTATGTTGAACCAACCTGCGGTTTGATAACGAATGTTGGTCGTGCTCATCTACAGGGATTCGGCAGCTTTGAGGGCGTAAAACGTACCAAGGGAGAGCTTTACGACTTCTTAAAAGCACATGACGCCTTACTTTTCTTGAATGAAAGCAACGCCGATCTCACAGAGATGGCAGCACAACGTGAATTCGACCGCATTATCACTTACGGGCAAGATGATACTGCCGACGTACAAGGAAAGGTAATCAGTTGTGCTCCATTCCTCAAATTTGAATGGCAGTCGTCAAGCCTCAATAAGCAGCAACCAGCCAATACAATATACGAAGTACAGACTCATCTCATCGGCTCGTACAACCTTGATAATATGTTGGCAGCTATCACCATCGGTCTACACTTTGGTGTAACTCCACAGCAAATAAACCATGCCTTAGAGAATTATATCCCTCATAACAACCGTTCACAGCTCACAGAAACAGCCCACAACAAGCTCATTGTGGATGCTTATAACGCTAACCCGTCCAGCATGGCAGCTGCTATTGAGAACTTCCGACTTATGGAGGTTGAACACAAGATGGCTATTCTCGGAGACATGAGAGAGCTTGGCGCAGCTTCTGCAGAGGAACATCAAAAGGTTGTTGAACTACTCAAAGCTGCAGGCTTAACCAATGTCTGGCTTGTTGGTGAGGAATTTCAAAAGACTAACACAGACTTCCGTAAGTTTAAAGATGTTGATGAGGTAAAGGCTGAAATAGCTCTTCATCGACCAGAAGACCATTATATCCTTATTAAAGGAAGCAATGGAATAAGGCTCTTCGAACTGCCCAACTTGCTCTAAACATATCATAAAAAGAGCATAAAACATTGCACTAGTTCCGAAAAATTAACTACCTTTGCAACTGCTTGCAAAGGCTATCGGGATGTAGCGCAGTTGGTAGCGCACTACGTTCGGGACGTAGGGGTCGCCAGTTCGAATCCGGTCATCCCGACTCGAAAAGGGGAAGAACTATGATGGTTCTTCCCCTTTTTTAAACCTCCTAACAACCTCCTCACTACCCCTCCCAGCCTCCCCAAAGGGGAGGAGCGCCTAACGGAAGCTAACCATGGGATGGTTGGTTGATGTGTAACAAGGCAATGCTCCGGTAGTCGGAAACGCAGAAGACCAAACAAGGAAACGCCCTCTTCACTTTGAAGAGGGCGTTTACTTGCAATGAAGAGAGCCTCTCTTTGATACAAAGGAACGCCCTCTTTGAATCCCCTCCTAGCCTTCCTCAAGGAGAGGAGTACCTAACGAGGGCTAGTTCGGAAAGGCTATATCCCACACAACAAACAACTTGTTTACTTGTCAACTCGTCAACCCGTCAACTCAAATAAACCCTTCATTCTTTAGAAATCTCTTGCTGTTTTCAATACAATTCATTATATTTGCAGGGTATTAAGAGGTTTAACTACAACGTCTTATACGATAATTTGAAATACATTTTACTGACAAGTAACAACAGAGGCTATGGGTATAAAGAACTTATTTAAACGGCAATTAAGAAGTGTCATAGAGTGGAAAGAGCAAGACAGCAAGCTACTTTTCCATCAGTTGGAAACAACAACTGATGAAATAAAGGACGCTAGTAAACTCATTATTGCACCTGGTCAGGGTTGCATTATCGTCTATGATGGACAGGTGAGAGCCACACTTACAGAACCAGGAGTGTATGAGATGGAGTCTGACAACCATCCTTTTATCACCACATTGCTTAACATCTCTCAGCAAGCAGAGAGCGATCATAAGATGAGGTTCTACTTCTTCCGTACAGCGGAGATGGTGAACATTCTTTGGGGAACTGCTTCGCCAGTGAAATACATAGAGCCCGATTATCAATTACCAGTGGCTCTCGGGGTTTGTGGAAACTTCTCTGTAAAGATACAAGATGCATCTCAAATGTTTGTCACACTGCTTGGAATGGTCGCAGACTATTATGCAGAGGATGTGCAAGAACTCGTATCTTCACGTATTGTGACGCCACTCACAGCCTTTCTTGCAGTCAAAGCCTACCCTTACCGAGAAGTGGATAGCCACATAGGTGAGCTTTCCAAGGAGTTACAAGAGAAGACTTCAGAGGAGTTATCACGCTTAGGTTTGGAGCTAACCGACTTCCGTATCACTTCTGTTACATTCGATGACGAAACGATGGAACGCATTGGTAGGATTGCAAACATGACTACTGAGAAGTATGCAGCAGCCGAGGTAGACCTTGATTACACTGGATTGCAGAAGTTAGGAGCCTTACGTGATGCTGCAAAGAACGAAGGTGGACTGGCAGGAGCAGGCTTGCAAATGGGAGCCGGACTACAGTTAGCACAAGACATATTCAAGTCGAGCGATGTTAGTAGTGACCCTACTCTACGCCTACGAAAGCTCAAGAAGCTCTTAGAGGAACAACTCATCACTGCTGAAGAATACGAACAAAAGAAGAACGAAATACTTTCTAAATTATGAATAAAGTCTTAATCCCCGCCATAGCAGTCCTCTTTGTCAATATCATTGCAGGTCTGGTTCTATCAATCTATCCATTGGTAAACATGCTCTACACAAGTGTTGCTATTATAGTCAACACTCTATTGGTTGTAATGTTGTTTGCCCTTGGTGCAGAGCGTTCGCATCGTTTGAGCCTTGGTATGCTCTTCCTCTTAGCAGGAATCATAGAGTTTGTTAGTGGAATGATAGCACCGAGTGGCGTAAAAGACAACTGGTGGATTATCCTCTTTGCTATCTTTACAGCCATAGAAGCTATCTTGTGTTATCTAACCATACATTATAAGAAACAATAAAAAGTACTGATTGAGTTATACAATGTCAACAAAGATAAAACCAATAAAGTGCCCAAACTGTGGTAGCGAGAAGCATGTCCAACTGGATGAAAAGCGCTATCAATGTAGAAATTGTGGGACGGAATACTTCTTGGATGACGATGATATAACCATTAATGTCAAGCATAATTTCGAATACGAAAACTTCACGCAGCCCAAAGAAGAGCCCCGCGTCACCATGAGCAATGTGATAAGAAACCTAGCGGTTGTACTTATTGTCTTTCTCTTTCTGTATGCAGCTAAGCACTTTTGGGGCGGAGATATCAAAGTAAGTAAGCTCTTTGGTGTAAGTGATTTATTCTCTGTCGACTCTGTAGAGGTGGCAGATGACTACGATGCCATCTACCCTATGAAGCATAAAGGACGTATTTGTTTCTTCTACGTAACGAATCGTAGGTACGATTACGGGCTTAACGATGATAAGACCTTAGTAGATGGTCACTATTATGGATTCGTCGATGCGCAGACTGGACAGGTGTTAGCTGATAAGCTCCTCATCAGTGACGATGAGAGCAAAAGCCTTGAGATGTACTCGTTTGATGAGCTTAAGTTGCAGCATCTCCCGCAAGCAGACAAGTGGTTCTGCATAGTCCCGGAACAGTTTATATACGAAGTTGACCCACAAACACTCACGATGAGTAATGTCACAAATACTATCTTTGCTCATAAGGAAGCAATGTCAAGTGGGATCTCATCTGTGAATTTTATCTTTAGAATAAACGATGGTCACGCTAATTCATTAGAGGGAGGTGAGGGCTTCGAAGTATCTAATAATTTGGCAGAAAATTACTATTACTTTCCTGCAACAGACCATCTTTATACGGAGGAGGCTTATAAGTATGCCCAAAAACTACCAGCTTCTGGGCTCAAAGGAGAGCTACGTAAGGATGTAATGTATGAATTGGAAAGTAAGAACTCAAGTGAGTCATCCAATCAAAAAGGTCAAAACATAATAAATAGAGTACAATACACGCATTACCTAGGAAACCCTCAGTACCTTAATGACTCTCGCAATGGTAAATATGATTTTGTATATTCTGACATGCGAGTTGTCGATAGTCAGCCAATAACAGATTGGTTCACAGGATTCGATGCAGAGCTCATTTACCAAGATCCAAAGTATTTATGTATTGAGTATAAGGCAAATATCTCGAAGAATGCACCAACTATTCTTCAGCTAAGAAACACTAATGGAGGAATCCTTTGGACACGCTCTCTTGATTGTCCAATAAAGATTGGTGGTGTTCTACGAGACAATCAGAAGATATGGTTCAGAGCAACAAGAGAGCACACTGATCGCTACGATGATGAATATATCATAAGCCTTACGTTAAAAGGAGGTAACATAAAATACGAATACAAGTTTGCAACTAGTCACAACGTAAGGAAGCAATAAGTATATATAACGAATACAGATAAAGCAATACAATGTCAACAAAGATAAGACCCATAAAGTGCCCGAATTGTGGCAGTGAGAAGCATATTCAGTTGGATGAAAAGCGTTATCGCTGTAAAAACTGCGGTACAGAATACTTCCTAGATGATGACGACATAAACATTAATGTCAAGCATCAATTTGATTATGGAGGCTTCACACGCACCAAAGGAGACGCAGACATCTCCACTAGCAATGTGGTAAAAGTATTCGCTATCATCGGTGGTTCTTTATTCTTTCTATTCATGTTATTGTTCTTCAGCATAGACTCTTCCAAGCCAAGCGCTAGTTATAAAGACTCTATCAGCGTAGAAGATTCATATAAAGCCATTGTCCCAGTAAAGTATAACGGACGTGTTTGTTTCTTCTATTTAACCGATCGTAGTTTCAGTAACTGGTATTCTGACGACGAGACACCACCATCAGGTTACTATTATGGATTCGTCGACCCAGATAGTGGGAAGGTGTTTGCTGACAAACTATTCATCAGTGATGACGATGCAAGGAAGATTGGTATGACAGCTTTCCACATGCTTCAGATACAACATCTGAACCAAGCCAAGAAGTGGTATATCACGATTCCTAGCCAGTTTATACTTGAGATAGACCCACAGACACTCACGCTAAAGGATGTCTCAAAGACTATCTTCGCCAAGAAGAAAGCGATGTCAAGTGGTATCTCATCAGTAGAATTTATCTCTGATACCTACGAAGACCACGCAAGTACGGCGGGCGTAGGTGAAGGGTTCAAGGTCACCAACAATTTGGCAGAAACCTATTATTATTTCCCAGCTACAGACCGTCTTTATACGAAGGACGCCTATGAATTCGCCCAACAACTACCTGCTTCTGAGCTTAATGGTGAGGTTAAGGATAGTGTGTTCTATATTTTAGATCGTAAGGAAGCAAGCGAATCCTCTAGCCAAAAAAGCCTCAACCGCTTATGGAGAATACGCTTCATGTATCACTTAGGAGACCCTCAAGACGCTGGTTACTTCCTATATGGTGTGACTGATTCTCCGCGTGGTGACAAGCGAATGATTAGTCACAACGCAATAACAGATTGGTTTACCGGCTTCAATTCAAAGATCGATTACCAAGACTCGAAGTATATCCTTATAGAGTATAATGCTAGTATCTCGGAGGATGCGCCAACGATTCTTCAGCTGAGAAACACTAATGGCGTTATACTTTGGACACACGCCTTTGAGCTTCCACTGAAGATTCAGGGCATCATACGAGATAATCAAAAGATATGGTTCAGAGCAACCAAGGATAACGATCATACTGAAGACGAAGACTATATAGCGAGCCTTACCTTAAAGGAAGGTTATCTGAAATACGAATATAAGTTTACTACTAAACACAAGGTTCCAAAGTAATAAGTATTAAACACGAATATAATATGATAAAGATAAAATTACTTCTGCTCTCTCTAATCACACTACCTTTAGCAAGTAACGCACAGGTACAGAAGATAGTAGAGTCTTATGACAACGGACAGATAAAGTCGATTACATATGAAAATAAGGAGACGGGGCTACTAGAAGGGCATTGTGTTAGTTATACGGAAGATGGTCGCTTATTCATGGAAGAAGACTATAAGGACGGTCTAAGGGATGGGCTGGTGAAGTATTACGATGCATTTGGTAACATCGAAAGCATTGTGAGTTACAGCAAAGGGAAGAAGCAGGGTAAGCTCATCAAGTACCAAAAGATGAATCGTCCCAGTGCAAATCCTTATCTTGACTACATTGAGAACTACGAGAATGGACTGCTACAGGGAATGACCTACGTGTACGATGATACTGGGCAAAAGATTATCGAACACGCACGTTACGATGATGGTCTATGTGTCGAAGATACTGTATATCTCCCAAAAGGTACGTTCTATGCGTATCGGACGAAAGGACCTGATGGTACTTATGTTGGTGGTGAACTGAAGAGCAGAATAGTACCCAACAAGAAGAATGCGGCTATTCATCAACCTACGAGAAAGGCTCCCGTTAGACAACGCCCAACAGCACCAAGACCTGTTAAGGCTAAACCCGCTCCACAACGCAAGCCTGCTCCCGTCACTAAGCCCAATCCTCAACCACAACCTAAGCCAACGCCTAAGCCACGCTTAAAGGTAGGTAAGGATGGAACAATAGAGATGGGTTAGCATATATAATAAGGTGATGAAGGCACACGGCTAACCTATCTACTTTACAGAAGAAACCTATTCAATTACGAATAGGACATAAAGAAATCGAACCAGCTGGATACGTCCAACTGGTTCGATTCTTATAATAACTCTGTCCCAATGAGGGGACAGAAGTTGTCATTACTTACTTTGTCAGCTTGATAATCTTACAACCATGTGCTGGGATAACAGCCTCAATCTTATCGGTTACCTCGCCCTCGTCAGCATGCTTCCAAAGGTCACGCACCTTATAAGTTCCTGATAGTCCTAACTTAGACAATTCTACAGAACGTGTTGCAGCAGCTGTCTCACGATTGAAGAGACCTACAACATAAGAGCCGTCCTTCATCTGTCCATACCATACCTCACCATCTGTATTCCACAGATTACGTGCTAGTGGCTTACCTACGAAACCATCCTTATTCAATGCAAGTAGCTCGTCGTTCTGGAAGAACTTGAGGTCATCACCTGTTGGTAAGTCGGTGATTGAGATAGGACCGCCTGCCATCAAAGGAAGAGAGATAACAGACATCTTCTCATTGTCATCAGCGTAACTTCCAATACGGATAAAGTCACCATCGAGGCGAATCTTCTTACGTCCAGAAATCTTTGACCAGTTGATAAAGCCATCAAAAGCATTCTCGGAGTTAGGCCAACCACCACGAAGACTACCACGGTTGTTATCTGAGAAACGATACCAACTACCCTCAAGCGCATCGGCATCAATACGTACCATGTTACCAGCATACTTCTCAATGATTGCGTCATTGCGCAAGTGTGGCATTACAAGAGACACATATACACCATACTTTTGTGCATATTTATTGATCCATTGCATACCCTTCACGTAACGCTCACGACCAAAGCCTTTGTCGATAATGTCCGTATAATTCATACCATCCTCATACCAAGAAAGGAAGTCCATACGCACGAATTTCACGCCTAAGTCAGCATAGTGTTTGAAGAAACCTTCAAAGAACTGCTCTGCACCTGGATGGTCGGTCATCACCCAACCAAACTGCTCCTTAGCCGTAGGATATTTCACGTCCTTATCCTTTGCAGGGTCATAAGCAAGGCTGCTTACTGTGATGTTGTCAGTACCAGGAATGATAGCATTAGGGTTAGAATAGTGCAACCAGAAAGGACTGTCATACACACCCAACTTCAAACCTTTAGCCTTCAACTTAGCAACGATAGTGCTTAAAGGAATCTCAGGAGAACCCTCATCTTTCGTCGTGTGACTATAACGTGTCATGTAACCATCATCACCGCCCATAGCAGCGAAACCATCGGTAACAAGCATATCATAACCATGTGACTTGAGATTGGTCACTACATAATCGATGGTCTCATCCCAGTCATCCTCTGTAAAGATATTAGGGAAAGAACCTGCCTTCTCCTGTGCGCGAAGGTTACCATATACACTCCAATAAAGAGGAGCATAATCCATTCCTTCCTTCTCCGCAACAGGTGTAAGTCCAACAGTAGGATCCTGCTTGTCAACACTCAAGTCGCTGGTGACGTCCCACTCGTTACTATTACAGCTAGAGAGCAATGCTGCGAATGCCAAGCTAGCGAATATATATTTCTTCATTGTTGTTTATTCTGTCATAAGTAATTAGTAAATGGTAGCTACGAAAAGCGATATTTTGTCTCACTTCTATTGATACATACGTGTCAACGAATTGACTCCTATGTGTCATCCCCTGTAACACATACGTGTCAAGCACGTGACTCGTATGTGTCAGAAAGGGGTATCGTATGATTGCAGCTACCGAATCATATTAGTGGAGTTATGCGCCTAAGTACTCTGCCTTAAACTTCTTATTCTTCAAATCGAGCGTTAGCTTATACTTACCAGCCTTTGTTACCTTCCACTTCTTGTCGCCATAGCTCTTCTCTGTACCATATACAAGTGCATCGTCGGCAACGCCCTGCGCATTTACTTCCGTATTCTCTGCAGGCGCAAAGAAGTAGGGCTTTTCGTCAGAGAAGCCAGTTTTATCAAGCATAAACTTCATCTCACCCTCTGCCAACTGAACCTCAACAGAGAAGATATGATCGCCTGACTTCGTGAAAGCAACGCCATTATCAGTTACCCAACCAGCAGGAGTTGCGCTACCAATCATATAGACGTTTTCAGTGTCCCAAGGTGTTGGAGCTGCTGGAGCAGGAGCATCAGCCTCGAACTTCGTCACCTTGATCTCATGCTTTGTGAGGTCGAATACAATGGTGTAAGTACCAGCTTCTGTTACCTTCCACTTATTGTCATCGCCACCAACAACCATACCTTGCTTTGCTGGTCCATTGTGATTGAACTCACAATCGGCTACAGGAGCCTGTATCAAGTTGTTCCATCCATCTGATTTATCGAATGACAATTTGAACTCACCCACGTTGAGATGACCCTCATAAGTGAATTGTAATGGGCTAGTAGAAGTCTTAGCAAACTTAGCAGTGCCAGCTTGCACCTTAGCCTTCAAACCATCGATATCCCAGCCATAAGGCGTTGCATTACCTATGAATGACAACCACTCTGTCTCGATAGGAACGATTGGACCAGCTGGCTCTTCGCCCTCATAAGTAACCGTGAGCTTACGTGTACGGAGGTCGACAGCGAAGGTATAAATACCCGTCTTTGTCACCTTCCACTTATTATCGGCACCACCTTTACGAATGTCAATCGCATCGCTGGCAACACCCTTATCATTGATTTCAGTATCAGCAGCAGGTGCGTAAACAAATGTGGCACCCCAATCACCCTTAGAGAGTGGCAACTTAATCTCGCCCGTCTTTAGTTTACCATGATAAGTGAAAAGGTACTTATTATTCTCATCACGTGTCATCTCGTATGGATTGTCAATGCTCCACCCAGCAGGGGTAGCATCACCCACCATATAGAGATGATCAACCTTCAATGGAAGCTCTTCTGTGATGACCACGATATCCTTATCATCATGACATGATTGGAAGGTTATTGGCGCTAGAAGTGCCAATAGAGCCATACCATATTTTACTATTGATTTCATCTTACGAATAGGTTTTAATCATTTAATAAATTATTTACTATCATAGCCTGGGTTCTGCTTCATACCCTTGTGAGAATCCAAGATATCAGGATGGAATGGGAAGATTTCGGTGTGCTTATCAGCATCTGCCTCCTTGTCCCACCATGCATCTTCAAACTTTCCGAAGCGAATCAAGTCGATACGACGACGTCCCTCTGCGAAGAACTCACGTCCCCACTCTGCCAACATCTCCTTCATATCGAGGGTTGCTGTACCTTCTGGGGCATAGAGAACAGTGCTCCAATCTGAAGAAGGATAGTTACGCTTGCGAACCATATTCAATAGCTTGCCTGCTGTAGTAGCATCGCCCTTACGCAACTTGCACTCTGCTAGACTATAGATAATCTCTGGGAGGCGAATCTCACAGTAATCTGCCTCAAGTTGATGATCCTCTTCCGTATCTGGATAGAGAGGGTACTTAGCAAACATCCAACCAGAGTTGTCGTCACCATCCTCGAGTCTACTATCAGCCTTATTGAGCCACTTGCTACCATCAGTAGCACCGAACTTACCAACAGCGTCACGTATGTCAAGAGCAAATCTACCATTGTGATCCTTCAAATACTGTGGGTGTCCGTCATCATCTATATAATGAATCTTACCGAAGATGAACATACCTTCACGTCGACCATTGTTTAAGTTCTTGTACATCTTTAGTCGAACGTCTG
Source organism: Prevotella sp. oral taxon 306 str. F0472 (assembly GCF_000257925.1). Lineage (NCBI taxonomy): Bacteria > Pseudomonadati > Bacteroidota > Bacteroidia > Bacteroidales > Prevotellaceae > Prevotella > Prevotella sp. oral taxon 306. Next base: position 149,548 of record NZ_AJIN01000009.1, on the reverse strand, counting down.
ATGGATACTTCTTGAATTGAGCGATAGGCATACCTAACTCGAAGTTATACTTCTCTCCCTTAGGATTATAAGATGGTGAAGCTGAATACTTGATATTGTGTGTACCCTCCTTGCACTTCTTATCCTTCAACCAGTCATTAGCCTTAGATGGAGTAGTCCACCAATACATATCACCCTTATAGTGCCAGTGTGTCTCACCCTGAGAGCTTGGGAATGCGAAGATAACCTCATCACACTTGTCATTATCCCAATCGAAAGCAGCGTCCCAACGGTCAGCTACGGCGTATGTACCATACTTACCATCAAGGATGTCCTGTGCGTACTTCTCAGCATCAGCATAGCGGTCTTCACCAACATAAACCTTTGCATTCATGTACAAACGAACCAACAATGCAGCCGCACCAGCTTGTGTCCATTGACCTTCGAGGCGATCGTTACCACCAAGTGAAGCCTTCTTTACTAACTCTGGAAGAGCATCTTTAATCTCTTTCTCTATAAAGTCAAAAATCTGACGTGGTGGTACTTGTTCCTGTGAGTTCTTTGATGTGTCTTTGAAACCAACTGAGTAATAAACGTTGCGGAACGCATCCAACAGACGAAGATAATACCATGCACGGAGAACGTGGTTCTGTGCGCGAAGGTTAGCGAACTCGGCTTCAGAAAAGCCGAACTTCGATGCAGAAAGCGTATTAAGGTCTTCAATTACCTTATTAGCCTGTCCGATACCTTGATAGCAACCATTGAACTCAGACTGAGCCTCACCATTCTTGTTAATCCACTTATGGCGGTGCATACGAGCCCAACGACCACCATCATCCCACCAGTCTTCACGTGTAGGAGTAATCAATTGGTCGGCTGTTTCTTCATTCAATACATGGCGACTCTGGATACTCCAGAAACCATGTTCGAATGGACGAAGTACTGCGCGGATAACGTCATCCTTCGTATTATAATAGTTGCTTGATGCCACTTGGTCGTACAGTGTCTCACTAAGATCAGTACAACTTGAGGCTGTCATAAGAGCCGCAGGCACTGCTAACAATGCTGCGTATTTATATAACTTATTCATTGCTTTTCATTATCTAAATGATTGAACGATTGTTTTAGAAGTCAACTTGCAATCCTAACATGAACTGGCGTGTTGATGGATAGTATGTACGTGAACCCGTAGCACCTGGTGTCAAGCCATTCAACTGATAGGTAGAAGGATCTACACCAGAGAACTTCGTAATCGTAAAGAGGTTGGTTGCTGTTGCATAGATACGAACAGAGCTAAGATACTTCTTCTTCATATCTAAGGTATAACCAAGACTTACAGAAGAGAGCTTCAAGTAGTCACCTGGCTCAAGGAAGTAGTCTGAGACGATAGGGTTCTGTGATACTGCAAGGTTCTTACTGTATGCTTTATCCATTACATTACCTTGGAAGTTCTTAATACCATAATAGAAGTCATGGATATTGAAGATATCAAAGCCCAAAGCTGTCTGGAAGAACAATGAAGCATCTAAGTTCTTATAACGGAAACTATGTGTCATAGAACCCGTGAACTTTGGAAGACCATTGCCAACATACTGACGATCATCATCTGTAGCGTTGTCTGCTAAGACCTTATCACCATCCTTGTCATAAACAATCCACTTACCATCAGGGGTGATACCAGCATACTTCCACATATAGAAGCTACCGATACGGCGTCCCTTCTCGATACGTTGTAGTGTATGGAATGGGTATGGATCCTGTGTATCAACCATGTAATAGAAGTCCTGACCAACAAACTTACTGTTGCTGAACTTAACGAACTCATTACCCATTGTTGCTCCTACGACATTGAGTGTATAGGTGAAGTCCTTCTTCTTAATAGCATTCCAAGTTACATCAAACTCGAAACCAGTGTTACGCATAGTACCTACGTTCACGAAAGTTGTCGTAAACAAATATGGTGGAACAGTCACATTATAATCACCCAAGAGGTCTTGCTGTGTACGATTGAAGTAGTTGAAAGAACCGAAGAGGTTACCATTGAACAACGCCCAATCAAGTCCGACGTTCCAGTTCTTACCCTTCTCCCAGTGCAAGTCATCGTTTGGATTCTTACCAGGACCCCATACTTGATAAGACTTGCCATTATACATATAATAACCAAAGCCCGTCATTGTGTCAAGTGACTTGTATGAACCGAAGTCCTGATTACCTGTCACACCGAAGTCAGCACGGAGTTTCAAGTCGGTCAACCAACTCTTTGTTCCTGCCATAAAAGCCTCGTCAGAGATACGCCAACCTGCAGACACAGCTGGGAAGTTACCCCACTTGTAATGCTCACCAAACTTTGTTGAACCCTCATGACGCAAAGAAGCTGTCAACATATAGCGTCCCTTCCAGTCATAGCTTACACGTCCGAAGAATGCAATCAGCTTGTAACCATTCTTATAAGAACCCATACCAAGCTCGTCTTTCTTCTTCATGAACTTACCTGTTCCTAAGTTGTTGTCCTCAAGAGCATCGTTAGGGAAGTCCTTGTTCTCTGCATTGAAGCCTGAGTAGAGAGCCTCTTGATAAGAGTAACCAAACATAGCCTTTAAGTTGTGATTACCAAAAGAGTTGCTATAGTTGTTAATCCACTCCAAACTATGGAGAGACTCCTTGCCATAACTCTGTGAAGCTTCACCATCACGACCTGCATTAATCGTACGGGTATTAGTTGATGGACTAAACCACTGGTTATAGTTATCATACTGATGGTCAGCGAATGTCAACTGTGTCGTCAACACCTGCTTTCCAGGATTAGTCAATAACAATGGGAAGAGATTCAACTTAACAGTACCATCCCAGTCTATCAACTTTGTTGTACCAGTATCTTTACGTCTCTTCTCCTGTTCAACAGGGTTCCACTCAGCAGGCTGTCCTTTAAAGTTATAGTACAGCGCAGGGTTCTGTGGGTCCCAAACAGGAGTAGTAGGGTTAGCCTCTAAGGCATTACGGAACACATCCCAAGTTGCGTTCTTACGATAGGCAACACGTGGAGCGATATTCAAACCGAAGGTTATCAAACCGCTGTTGGTTGTATGGTTCAAGCTGATACGAGCACCATACTCCTGACGACCAGAGTACTTATCAATACCCTTTGCATCACGATAGTCTACCGATGCACGGTAATTAGACTTGATGTTACCACCACTAAGTGTCAATGTATGAACTGTGCGAACACCAACACGGCTCACTTCCTTCATCCAGTCTGTTGAACCACCAAGGTCATAACCAGTACCAGAAGCCAATCGGTTGGCACGATACTCATCAGGTGAGAGCATATCAAGATCCTTCTTAATGACATCTAAAGCGATAGAGCCACTATAAGAGGTATGCAAGTTTCCGTCACGAGCTCCCTTCTTTGTCGTTACGAGAATAACACCGTTAGAACCACGAGTACCGTAGATTGCTGATGCAGCACCATCCTTCAAGACATCATAACTCTCAATGTCATTAGGATTGAGGTTGGTTAAGTTACCACCAGGTACACCATCGATGACAATCAATGGACCAAGTCCTGCAGCACGAGATGAGACACCACGCACCTGGATACTTGCCTGATTGTTAGGGTCACCAGCACCAGTATTGGTAATACTAACACCAGCCACCTTACCTTGAATCATCATAGATGGGTCTACACTTGCTACCTGTGTGAAGTTCTTAGAAGATACGTGAGAGACAGCAGAAGTAAGTTCCTTCTTATCCATCGTACCATATCCGACAACTACAACCTCATCCAAATTAGCTGCATCTTCCTGTAACTTTACATTGAAATCGGACTTCCCTGCAACAGGAATCTCCTGTGTCTTGTAGCCGATGTAAGTTACTCGAATACGAGATTTAGCACTTGTAACAGGCAAAGTGAAGTGACCATCAATGTCTGTTACTACACCATTCTTGGTTCCTTCCTCCATAATGGTAGCACCTATAATAGGCTCTCCATTCTGGTCAGTTACGGAACCCTTTACATTGAAATTTTGAGCAGCTACGTCCAACGTACAGGCTAGTCCCACCGCAAGGGTAAGTACTTTGCGCCATGAACTGTTCTCTGTTTGCAATGGCTTCATGATTGTTCTTTTGTTTTGATTTATGTTTTTAATACTTCTATCTACGCTCTTCTACGAGACAATGTCCCTATAGGAAAGTATGTGCAAAGATAACAAAAAAAAAGCCTTTAATATACTTAAATAAAGGTAGTCAAGCAAATGTACAAACAATATTAATTGATTATCAACAACTTAGAACATACTTCATACAACAAAATACAACGTTAGTTATAAGCCTTGATACTAAATGATAAGTATCATAGAGTACTATTTATTAACATTTAAATGATGCCTTTATCTTACAGAATCAATAATATTTATGAGGAAATTGGATAATGAGTTGCTATCCTACTAGTAGGTTATAAACATAAAATCAAACAACCTTTTACCATAAGAAAAACCGATGAAATGGGCTAAAATTGCACCAACTTTACCATAACAGGAGAGTTAAATCAATGTAACAAGTAGATAAATAAGGTCAGAGAGAAGCCCTCTGTATAGTGAAACCAAAACCTTTGACAACAAGAAGAGAGAATTAACTAAAATGGAGACTAGGGATATTTGCAAGAAAAATCAGTCTATTTTTCTTTATAAAACAAACTAATCTTTAAATAAAAATAGACTATTTTTAGTTTCAATAGGATACCTCGACAAATACATCTACCTACATATAATGACGAAAGAGATGCTTGTCTGGCAGATTACAAGTATTCTTCTAAGAAACAGAAAGCCTGTTTTTATCCTATAACAATAACCTCGTTTATTTCCTACTAAAGCCCTTCTGCTCAAGTTCAAGACATCTAGTAATATCAAAATAAACGTTTTTCTCTTTATAAAATTCGTTTGACTCTCCCAAAGAGATGCGATCTGTATCGCCCAAAAAGGCTTGCCCTTTTATATTGGAAATCTTTAGATAATAACGAATAAAGTTGTATTCATCGGCAATGCAGGTAACAGCAAAGGGATGAATCTTACTTCCGTCACCAGTCATAGCAATGGTATTTAAAATTATCTCAGTGCGTAGAAGGGTCTTCTTAACATCTTCCTCAACACTCCATGACCTATCAGGATGATTGTTAGCGAGCTCCGAATAATAACTTAACTTACCTATTAAAGCATCCAAACACAATGGGTTTACCTTCAATATAGAGTCTGCCAATTCACTAACAACTTCCATCTTGCGACAACGAAGAGAGTCTTTCATATCCCTACAAACGTTCATTTCCTCACCACAACTTATGTACGATTGACCAAAGAAAGCCAAGATACGATCCTGACTTGTCATTGTCGAATCCATACGCAACAATGCCATACGTTCTACCAAAGTCTTCACTCTCTGCGGATTATGCTCTACTTCCGTCCGAATATAGTCCCAATCAACGGGAGTAATAGGTCGTTCTGTCTGTGCAACTATCATAAGATTAACTGAAAGAAACAATAAAATAAGTATTTTCTTCATCTCCATTTACTTTTACTCAACGCTCTGCCCAATCACTTCTATCTAAGTTTCTATAACCTATCGCCTCGGCTATGTGCTGTGAAAGGACAGCCTCAGAACCATCTAAGTCGGCTATCGAACGAGCCACTTTCAGTATTCTGTTGTAAGCACGCGCCGACAATTTCAACCGCTCCATAGCATTCCGAAGCAACTCCATAGAGGCTTTGTCTGGGTCTGCAAACGTGTGGATGAGCCGCTCGGACATCTGTGCATTACAGTGAACATTGCGGTATTCACGGAAACGCTCCGTCTGTATGGCTCGCGCTCGGATAACTCTTTCACGAATAACAGCACTCGATTCGCCCGCAGCTGCTTGTGAGATGTCTTTGAAAGGGAGCGGAGCTATCTCGCATTGGATGTCAATTCGATCCATGAGAGGCCCTGATATCTTCGCAAGATACTTCTGTATCTGCCCCGGAGTACACACACAATGATGCGTAGGATCGGCAAAGTAGCCACAAGGACAGGGATTCATACTCGCCACAAACATGAAGCTACAAGGGTAAGTAACCGTGTATTTGGCACGAGAAATCGTTATATGACGATCCTCCAAAGGCTGTCGAAGCACTTCTAAGGTATGCTTATTGAACTCAGGAAGCTCATCGCAGAAGAGCACACCATTATGTGCTAAGGTTATTTCACCCGGCATTGGATTGGCTCCCCCACCAACGAGTGCGACCTCAGAGATGGTGTGGTGCGGACTTCGGAAGGGACGTTGCGTAATCAATCCAGCATCTCTACCTAACTTCCCAGCAATGGAGTGTATCTGAGTTGTCTCTAAACTCTCTGCAAGGGATAGCGGAGGAAGGATGGAGGGAAGCCTCTTTGCCATCATACTCTTACCACTTCCAGGTGGTCCAACCATAATGAGATTGTGCCCACCAGCGGCTGCTACCTCCAAAGCACGCTTCACATTCTCTTGCCCACGGACGTCAGCAAAGTCGAGATCGAAGGCATACTGATGTTCATAAAACTCTTTTCTCGTATCGACATAACAAGGTTCTGGATTGGTTGTACCATTCAGGAAGTCGATAACCTGCAATATGTTCTCCATGCCATAGACCTCCAATGTATCCACAACAGCCGCTTCGTGCTCGTTAGCTTTTGGCACAATAATACCTTGGAACTTATCTGCTCGCGCCTTAATAGCAATCGGGAGCACTCCTTTCACGGGTTGCAACGTACCATCAAGACTTAATTCCCCCACCAGCATAAAGGCTTTCAAGCGGTCATTACTCATCTTGTCATTGGCGGCAAGGATGGCTATTGCCAATGGAAGATCAAAGCTGGAACCCTCCTTCTTGAGGTCAGCTGGCGCAAGATTAGCCGTGATGTCGGCTACAGGAAACTTATATCCAGTATTGAGAAGGGCTGCTGCAATACGGTCGTGGCTCTCCTTTACCGCGGCATCAGCAAGTCCGGTAAGATGAAACAAGACGCCTCGCGTAATGCTTACTTCGACTGTCACGGTGGTAACTTCCATTCCGTTAACAGCTGCACAGAATGTTTTTACAAGCACGTTAGTAGTTTTTATTCAACGCCATAACGCTGACGTATGGTATTGGCAGTAATGTTTCTCTCTGTTACTTTACCATTGCGTATGACGATATTATCAGGTATCATAGTCAGTCCGAACGTCTTTAACAATGGTGAACTCAGCATTTTTCCATCGCAGACGTTGGGGAATTGGATGTCATCACGTACCAGTGATTGACGCACCTCCTTAGGGTTTGCATCCACACAAATGCTTAATGCGGCTATTTTACCAGCCTTCACAGCATCGTTCAAGGCTCGTTGTATATCCAAACTTTCATAACTCCACGTTGCCCAAACATTGATGATTGCAACGTTCTTATTGCTATACATTGCATCATTCACAGCCTTTCCGTTTACGTCTTTGGCTGTAAAATGAGGCAACTTACGCCCTATCTCCACATTACCCAAGTCCTTTATTTGTCGGTTAAGACGACTCAAAGTTGTGTTCTCGGGCTGTTCCTTTATCAAAAGAGGGAGCAGTTGGGCTGCCAACTTATAGTTGGGAGATTCTGTTTGAATAAGATATCGGTTTAATAAATATGCGCTCACAGGCGACTCGGGATGGTCTTTAATAAACTGAATAGCATATTTAAGTTCTTGAGGTGGAGCCACACTCGCAATCTGCTTACGGAACTTTGTCATCAATTCATTCGCATCGGTACCCTCCACCTCCATCTCTTTAAGGTGTGACGCATCGGCTTTCACCTCTACAGCCTCACCTGACTCTGCGAAGATAGGTTGCGTTGAGTAATTGGGAAAGACTATAATAAGTGTGGCAGACTTACTACATGGTCTCTCATACGAAAAGCGCCCAGTTTCCACCTTGATAGTATCCAATCCACTGATACCACCATCTGGACTATATACATAAAGTTCGCCTTGATTCATGTGCAAGAAGCGCCCCTCCATCTTGAAGTAACCACTGCGAGTACCACAAGAGACCAACAGTAAGGAGAGTAAAAACATATAAACTATTCGCTTCATGCGCATAGAGATTTAAGAAGAAGTGCCGCGAGCGGGACTCGAACCCGCACAGCCATTACTGGCCAAGGGATTTTAAGTCCCTCGTGTCTACCAATTCCACCATTGCGGCAAACCGTTTGCAAAGATAAGGCTAAATCTCCGAACTGACAAAAGATTTGCTTGTTTTTTTGATTAGAAAAGCTCATTTTGACTCCAGATATAAGCTAATTGAGACCTAAATAAGCTATGAAGAACATTTGAAATAGCACAATCTCATTTGCAACAGACAAAAGAGTGCAAAGAAGGAAAGCCCTTCCTTGCATTAAAGAGGGCGTTTCGTTGCTATGAGAAGAGCCTCTCTTCCAATGGAAGAAAGGCTCTTCTCGACTTCAACAACAATCTACATTAATTGAAGATAAGGTTCTTACCCCTACTTGAAACTATTCAATTCAGAACATAGAAACCTGTAACTAACCTCATCTTCCAATGTTACTCTATCGTTTATAGACGTTATTAAGAAGATATTTCCTTATGATTTTCTATCTAAAACGCACTTTCTTCCAACTCAACTAACGCCTAATACGCCAAAAGGACCAGTACTATTAGCACGATAACGGGTTAGTTTTTTACCCGACCCACCGCTGACTATGTTGCCACCAGTATTGAGATTGTATTTGCGATGACAGTGGTTACAAGTAGCAATACCCGTGTTATTGATTGTCAACTCATAGTTCCGTAGGGGCAACTCACGCAAGTCAAAGCAATTAGGACATTGCAAGTCATAGGCAAAGAAAACGGCTGGGTTGTCTAGATTCCCATAACCAACTATGAGTCCATTGTTCATCCCGACATGCTTCCAAGACTCTAGTCTAAGGTCGATACCATCAAACCATACGGGTGCAGAGGAGCGTAGTCCTTGGTTGTTCTCGAACTGGAAACAATACCTCCCACTCGTGTAGGACGACTTGATGATACAAAAGACTCCAGGTGAAAGAGCATTCATTGCTGTTGCAAGAATTGGGTCTCTATGCGTGTCGTTATTAAATGTAAAGTAAGGATGATAGTTGCTGTATTCATAATCGAAATTGTCTCCACAAGACGAGAAAGACAATAAGATCATGAACACAACACACTTTAGAAGTTCTTTCATAGGCTTTCCTTTATTCAAAAGGAATCATTGCCAACGCATCAGCAATCTTCTCTATACCCTCTTGCAAAGGCTTTGATACCATCGACTTAGCAAAGAATGGGACGTCTGCATCAATGGTTAATTTCATCTTAGAAGACGCCTCTGTTACAGGTAATATTTGTATCCAGAAGTTAAAAGAGAAGGGCGAGTTGTCACTCTCAAACTTGATTGTCTTAGGCTCATCACGCTCTATGATACGCATCGAAACTTGCCCAACAGGATCAACCTTAATCGATAAGGAATCATGGTCGAAACTAAGGTTCTGGAGTTTATCCTTTACCTTATCCATATCTTCATTACCGACTGATTCGTCTGGAAGATGGTCCTTTAAACGTTGTATATTATTAAGATCACTCAACATAGCATACACGCTTTTCTGTGAGTGAGGAATCTGTTTTACACTGCTTTCAAACTTTGTCATTATGTTTATTGGTTATGTTTTCTTAGTCTTTCTGCCAATTCGCAGGATCCTTGCGCCACTCATGTAGCATAGTGACATCGGCTTCTTTGATGTAACCAGTTTCTAGAGCCGTCTCTACAACATGCTCATAATCGGTCAAGGTAACGAGTTTTACACCTGCTTCTTGGAATGCTTTCTCTGCAACGGGGAAGCCATAAGTATAAGAGGCAACCATACCTACAACATCAAAACCAGCCTCTCTAAGAGCAGCAACAGCCTTTAAAGAAGAGCCACCAGTTGATATTAGGTCTTCAACAACAACCACCTTAGCACCAGCGGGAAGCTCTCCTTCAATCTGATTCTTCATTCCGTGGTCCTTTGGCTTTGGTCTTACATAAGCATAAGGCAATGCTAGTTCATCGGCAACAAGCATACCTTGCGCAATAGCTCCAGTCGCCACGCCAGCAACAGCAGTAGCTTCTGGGAAGTTCTTCAGCACTGCATGCACCAGTTCTAACTTCACAAACGAACGCACATCATGGTATGATAGCGTCTTGCGGTTGTCACAATAGAAGGGAGACTTCCATCCACTCGCCCACGTAAAAGGGTCATTAGGTTGCAACTTGATCGCTTTGATCCCTAGTAACTTGCCTGCAAAGGCTTTCTTTAAATCGCTCATCTTGATAGTTTATGGTTATATTCTAAATGCAAACTTACACATTTTTTTGATATTAAAGGGCTAAAGGTAGGAAAAAGAATAGCTCTTTAATTGTTCTTGGCAAAGCCTAATGAGAGTACACTCAACTTCACGTTATCTCCTTTGAGTAGCTCTTGGGCAGCAGAAACAAGGGTTGCACCAGAGGTTATTATATCATCTATCAAAAGGATATGCTGCCTAGCTATACTGGAGGAGTCTGTTAATCGGAAGGCTTTCTCTACATTCTCATTGCGTTGCCAGTGGTCTTTTTGCGTCTGACTACCATGAAATGTAACACGTCGGAGAGCTTTCTCTATAATCGGAATACCCGTAACAGCGCTGATGCCACGTGCTATCTCCATACTTTGATTGTATCCTCTCTCGCGTAAACGTTGCTTAGTTAAAGGTACAACAACGATAGCTGTGATTCCATCAAAGTATTGCTCAACATTAAACTCATCTGCAATAAGGCGTCCCAAAGCCTCTCCTATCTCTGGATGATGTCCATATTTAAGCTTATAAATCAGTCGACTTGTATCGGAATGGGGCTTATAAAAGAAGAGAGAAGCCCCTTTCTCTATTGGTATTAGCCCCCAAAACAAACGAACAAGCTCGTTATCATAGGGCGAATGGACATATCCTGTACGGGGAAGTCGTAGGTTGCAAGCCCCACAAAGAGTCTCTTCTGACATGGACAAACGCTCTCCACACACTGCACAGGCACGTGGGAAAAAGGTATCTAAGAGTCTGGAAAGAAAGCTAATAGTCCTTTTCATTCTTCTATGAAGTCTACATCTCCATCGCTGTCAGCCACTCCTTCATCAATACACCGCCGTATCAAGTCCATCGTGAAGCCACGTCCCATGGCGAACTTTATCAGTTTCATCGAACGCTCGTAATCGCTTTCTGCCTTTATAGTGCGGAACTTACTAGCCATTAAGGGGCGTAAAACCTCTAAGTACTCAGCATCATCAACAGCATCCAAAACGCTTGATGCAATGTTACTATCCACTTTCTTCAACCAGAGAGCCTGCTCTATTTTACGTCTACCCCACCTATTGTAACGTATTTTATCATGTACAAAGAACTGTGTGTAACGCTCGTCATCAACATACTTCAGGCTTATCAATTTCTCAAGTATGCGTGTTTGTGCATCTTCGGAAAGCCCCCATTTGCGCATCTTCTCAATCATCTCACCCGAACAATGCTCTCCTTTCGCACAAAGATCGGCAAGCTTTTTCAAGGCTTGAGGCTCTAATATCGGTCGTTTCTGTATCATCCTCTCATCGCTTTAACGAACCTCTGTTTGCCAAACTGGTCTTCCTTCAGTTCTATCTGTTTATATCCTAGATTGCTTAACATGTCTTTCACCTTATATATATATAATGGATTGGTCTCAAAATAAAGCTTCCCTTCATCGGTCAAAGCCATCACACCATATTCAGCAATAACCCTATAAAACTTGATTGGGTCGTTATCAGGAACGAAGAGGGCTGTTTCTGGCTCATACTTCAGCACATTTTCCGCCATAGAAGAGCGCTCTTTATCGCAGATATAAGGTGGGTTACTGACGATGATATCCCACTTCTGTTCCTTAGCAGTAGCCGAAATCGATAAGATATCCTCCATCTGTAGCACCACAGAAGAGTCCCATCTATGCACATTGTCACGTGCTATCAGGAGTGCATCAGCCGATATGTCCCATGCAGTAACAGCCGAGTTATACAAATCTAAAGCCAGTGTCACAGCAATACAACCACTACCTGTACCCACATCTAGCACTTGCAAGGGTACAGGAGGTTGCAAGGCGCAATACGGATGATTGTTATCTTCTTCTATCCAATGGCACAACACTTCCGTTTCTGGGCGTGGTATCAATACACCAGGGGCAACTTTAAAACTACGACTGCAGAATGTCTCCATGCCTAACACATACTGAACAGGCTCCGAAGAAGCAAGTCTTTGCATGATTTTATCGAGTTCCTCCGCTGCATCTCGGGATATTTCATTAACTTTGCCAGTATATATATCGGTTAAGGAAAGCCCAAACTTCACTTCCAAAACTAATCGAATGATAGCTTGTGCTTCGCCTTCTCCATATAAGGGAACAAGTCTGTGCCATAAATCTTGGTATGTCATAGATGCAAAGATATGAATTTTAATGATATGAAACAAGCCGATATTGACGAAAAATACATGCGTCGTTGTTTGCAATTAGCCTACAATGGGATGCTAGAAGCTAAACCCAACCCTATGGTGGGGGCTGTTATTGTAAGCAAAGAGGGCAGGATTATTGGTGAAGGTTACCATGTGCAATGTGGTAAGGGGCATGCAGAAGTGAATGCGTTTGCCTCTGTTAAGGAGGTTGACAGCCATCTCTTACATAATGCAACATTGTATGTTAGCCTCGAGCCATGCTCACATTATGGTAAAACTCCACCTTGCGCCGACTTGATTATACGCAAGGGTGTACACCGAGTAGTGTGTGGCTGTATTGATCCCTTTGCTGAGGTGCATGGCAGAGGAGTACAGAAACTACGTGACGCAGGCATTGAAGTGACCGTAGGAGTACTCGAGAAAGAATGCTTGGAACTAAACAAACGCTTCATAACATACAACACGCACCATCGTCCCTACGTCATCTTGAAGTGGGCACAAACGATGGGTAATCCTGCATATATAGGTTATCTGCCAAGCAAAGATTACCATCCTTTGAACATATCAACGCCTTTCACAAAGATGTTGGTACATAAGTTAAGGGCGGAGAATGACGCTATTCTCGTTGGAAGAACTACTGACGACTTAGAGCATCCACAGCTTACTGTAAGGGAGTGGAGCGGTAAGAACCCCGAAAAGATAGTTCTTTCACAACAGAAATCCACCTCATCTTCACAATACCCAAGTCCCCAATCCGTCCTTGACCATCTATATCAAGAGAAGAAGCAAAGCCTTATTGTTGAAGGTGGAGCAAGTACTTTACAGAGCTTTCTAGACGCTGGTTTATGGGATGAGATACGTGTTGAGACTGGTTCCTTATTGGTTGATAAGGGGGTAAAAGCCCCTCAAATGCCTTCGAATATACGCATAACCCGTATCGAACAATGGGATAGAAACAAGATTATAACCTATCAACGAGAAGAGAGATAAGCCCTTAGTCACACTTATGAGTCATGATGTTCAACACCATATCATCGGTATTGCACATCGCTTCCTTGCCTATGCTTGTAAGGTTAAGGATAGACTTATCAACGTCATCATCGATGATTCCCTCCGCAGCTGTCACATGTTTGCCTTCCATGGAGAGCGTTGCTGATAGTATCGCAGTGGATACTCCAGATGAAATCTTCAGTGAACAGCTAGGCTTCGCACCATCACATATCATCCCAGTAAGGTTTGCGATCATGTTTTTCACCGCATGGCAGACATTCACGTAATCACCTCCCATGAGGTAAGTAATGCCACAACTGGATCCAATACTTGCCACTACGCAACCGCAAAGGGCTGAAAGAGCACCCAAGCTCTGCTTTATGTAGATAGCAGTTAGGTGACTTAATGCAAGTGCGCGGACTAGTTCTTCACGCGTATTCTCGTTCTCCTTTGCAAAAACAGCTACTGGATTCGTTGCACAAATACCCTGGTTTCCAGAACCACTATTGCTCATCACGGGTATTAATGCACCTCCCATACGAGCATCACAGGCTGATGCTGTCTTTGAGATGATATGTGAATAGATACTGTTTCCGAATATTCCTCGACTCAAAGGACGGTCCATTATCTTCCCAAGGCAGTGCCCGTAATTACCTTTCAAAGCCTCTGCTGCAGCACGAAGGTTATATCGCTTAGCTTCAAGAATGAACTCTATCTCCTCAACGGGAGTAGTTGTTGCAAACTCCCAGACTGTTCGTAAGTTCAGATCAACACCTTTGCAAGCAGCAACAGAACCACTCGGACCACGCTTATCCATACATACTTTGCCATCGACACTCTCGTAAACAAAGTTCGTATGACTACATGAGATGATGGCAACCGATTGGTGTTCTCCTGCCTCACAAATCGCTTCAATGTATAGTTTCTCGGTGATTCCTTCCTTCAACTTAATGTCTATTCGATTCTCACCAATAAACTTCTTACCTTCTTCCAAGCCCTTTGGAGTAAGCTCCTTAATGACTTCCAATTGGTATTCGGACTTCCCTATCAATGCTCCCAAGGCGATAGCAATAGGCAAGCCTATCATCCCTGTACCAGGAATACCCACTCCCATGGCATTCTTAAGGATATTCGCAGAAAGCAACACACGCACTTTCTCGGGTTTAGAACCTAGTAATTCGGCGGCACGAGCGACGCATAATGCCACAGCCATAGGCTCTGTACAGCCCACAGCAGGTACCACTTGATGATGTATCAAGCTGATAATTTGTTCTCTAATGTTTGTTTCTAGCATAATGATTTATATCGGTTTAGCCTGTTTATAGCATCTGATTTAAATGAAAAACACACCCTTTTGTCGTTCTTCTCACTAACAATTCTCAGAGAGGAGATTCCCCAATTCATGCCTCATAGCCTCCATCTTCTGTTGTCTATCTATAGAGAATGTAGTGCCATGAGCCTCTACATAATAAAATAAAGCGTATGCTTTTTCCTGTAAAAGAGAGCGCAAAGGATTACCCTTATAGCTTGCTTCAGCATAAAGAAGCTCTGCCACCATATCAATGCGGTCTATCCTCTCGTTCTCAGCCCATTGTTCTTTCGCATACAACAACAGCTCATCAACGGAGAGATTACGCAAGTCTTCATATTCACCAACATATTGTTTATAAAGGTCTTTTAGCTCTTTATCACGCTTCAAGTCATCTTCCTTTTTCGTTAGAAAGCGTGAGATTGCTGCGCTAAACTCCTCTATTAGTCTAATGAAATAATCTCGTTGCAACATAGTGTACTTCTTTTTATGTCACAAAAGTAAATAAAAAAAACATATAAAAGCTCTTTTCTCGAAGTTAATGTACAAATAACTTTGATACAAGCTCTATCCTTTTGCAATGTAAAAAACCAACTTTAAGTTTGCAGGTATTAGATATAATACCTATATTTGCACCATACTAAGACAATAAGACAATGCCTGAAATATTTAGATTCTATGGTTTCTCATTTTTCTTCTACAGCCGAGAACATGAGCCAATACACATACATGTAGAAGGAAACGAAGGTTTCGCAAAGTATAACTACAATGGGGAAGACTTCGTGTTGGGTGTTCATAAGGGTATAAAAAACAATGACTTAAAGAAGATAAAGTCAGTAATAACCGAGAATAAAGATATTATCATATCACGCTGGCAAGAGTATTTTGAAAAATAAAGGAGGCTAATATGAATATTAAGAAGATTTGGTTTGATAAAGATTACATCTATGGTAAAAGTGAAGAGGGACTGACATTTCGCCAATCTCTACTATGGTATCCACGTCTTGCAACTGCTACAAAGGAAGAGAGGGAACAATACCATATAGGCTTTGACGGCATACATTGGCGTAATATAGATGAAGATGTTAGCTTCGAGAGCTTTACTTACAACGATGCTGAACCTACCGCCTTACAACGTTTCTTCCTAACTCATAAGGAACTAAACATCGCTGAATTCGCAAAGAGTATAGGCATGAATGCATCCCTACTACGCAATTACATTAATGGATTCAAGAAGCCTTCGAAGGAGAGAGAAGCAGAGATTCTAGGTCATATACATAGGATTGGGATGGAATATAGTGCTGTTGTCTTTTAGTGAACAGCACTACTCCGCCTGCTCTATGCTCTCCCATAGCTTCTTATAGAACGGATGCTGCGTCATTGTTTGTATGTTTCCAAGGATGATAAGTTTCATCCTTGCACGCGTAATAGCCACATTCATGCGACGCAAATCACGCAAGAATCCTATCTGACCAGCGTCATTTGAACGCACTAAAGAGATGAGTATCACATCCCGCTCTTGCCCTTGAAAGCCGTCAACTGTGTTTACGCTAATCAAAGAACGGTATGGTTTAAAGAACTCGCGCTTCTTAATTAGCCCCCTCAAGAACTGTACCTGCGCACGATAAGGCGATATTACACCTACATCAATACGCTCGTCTAAGATGCGTTGTTTGCCTATCTTCGTAAAATAAGATTGTAGTGTTTGCAATGTCAATTCGGCTTCTCCCTTGTTAATACGCCCAAATGACTCACCAACAAACTGCTCTTTGAAGATAGATTTATCCTCATTTTGTCCCCCTTCTGATTGATTCTCTAGACTCGAATCGGACGTATCTATCCACACCATTGGGTTGTCGTAATCAAGGATACCACGGTATTTTATCTGTGGCGCACTCTCTACTTGCCCTCCATAGAACCAGTTGGACGAGAAGCGCATAATCTCTTCATTCATCCTATATTGCACCTTCAACAACGTTACAACCTCTGGTTTGTTCTCTACGACACGCTCCATTAATGTTTTACCCAGCCCCGCATGCAAGGCAGCTAAGCTCTTCACCGTTGGTGGTAATTGACAATGATCACCTGCAAAGATAACTCTTGATGCCCTACGAATGGGTATCCAGCATGCCGCCTCAAGTGCTTGTGCAGCCTCATCTATAAATAAGGTAGTGAACTTCTGACCCTCCATTACCCTACTATTTGCCCCTACTAAGGTCGAAGCAATCACCCTCGCCTCACCAAAGAGTTCGCTATTAATCCTAATTTCAAGCTCTGTGGCACGACTTTTCAGGCGTTCCATCTTCTGATGATAATTCTCTGAACTCCGCTTACGATGGTTTCTTAACTCCCGAATAGCCTTACGGATAGACCATAATTGAGGGTAGTCTGGATGCGCCTCAAACTTCCTTTCATAGGTAAAACCAAGCATTTTATCATTCACACGAGTAGGATTACCTATGCGAAGGACGTTGATTCCACGATCAACTAACTTCTCCGATATCCAATCAACAGCCATATTACTCTGCGCACAAACCAACACTTGACTCTCACGCATGAGTGTTTCATTGATTGCTTCGACCATTGTTGTGGTCTTACCTGTGCCTGGAGGACCATGCACAATGGCTACATCTTTTGCCCACAACACTTCATTAACGGCCTTTTCCTGCGTTGGATTCAACCACGGGAGACGGATAGGAGCAAAAGAGAACTTACCCACTTTTTGTCGAGAATAGAACAAGTCACGCAAGTAAGCAAGCCTATTTCCCTTAGCTTTCATCGCTCTTTCTAAGGCATCAAACATCATTTGATAACTCGTCTCATCAAATCCTAGCTGACACCCAACCTGCTGCTGTGATGATTGGAGTTCGAGTAAAGGAGCCGAGTCGGGCACAGCAACAACCATTCTATCGCCATCCACATAAGAAACTGAGCCTGTAAAACGGAAATATTCCAGCTTATTTGCTTTCGTACTAACACTCACTTCTTTTGCAAGAAACTTGAAGAACAAGACTGGACGACCGCTTTCAAAGTTATGTTCAATATCTCCGTCTTGCGTTCGAAACACCTCAATACATAATTGGTTGAGCCCATTATAAAAGCGTTTACCCACTCTTAATGGGAACCAAGCATCTCCTCTTTTCACCTTCCTATGCATACCTGTCGCCTCAGTTTGCTTCCTGAAGGCTTCCTTTTCAGCGTAGTATTCCATCTGAAGTAGCATCTTTTGCCGTTGTAGTGCTTGTATCGGAGATTCCTGTGTCATCGATTGTCTATTATATTAAAAACATGTTTCCGCTCGTCACAAAACGAACATTACAAAGATACACATAATATTCCAATAAGGCAACAAAGCTTCATTTAAAGCCTCCCCAAGCCCCTCCAAAGGAGGGGATGTGCCTAACGGGAGCTAACCTGGAGAGGCTGGGGTGATGCATAACGAGGCTATGATTCGGTACACAGAAACGATGAAAACAAAACAAAGAAACGCCCTCTTGAAATGGAGAAGGGCGTTTCCTTGCTATGAAGAGAGCCTCTCTTTGTCATGAAGAGACGCCTTCTTTGGATGGAAAAGATACAAACCTATAGGGAAAGACTCCTTCGTCTGTCCCTACTTTATGGTGCTCTATTCCAAAGAACAAATAGCCTGTCTACTTGTTAACCAGTCCACTCGTCAACTCTCCCTAATCTGAATTTTGAATTAAAGCAAAGCCTCTTTTATAGTTTTTTGTATGACCTTTTGCATCACTTCTATCAATTAATTACTACTTTTGCGATTAGATAGAAATTCGCAATTAAATACTTTTAAGCTTATGAAAAAGACTAATATGCAACAAAAGCAAAGCCTTCCATCAGAGTGTACAACCATCATTATCGGACAGGAACAGACCGCAGATGGTTCTATGATAGTAGCTCGTTCTGAAGATTGGGACGCTATGGTAGCTAAGAACTATGAGATCTTTAAAGATACAGAAAACGGCTCTCAAGAGTTCGTGGCACTTGATAGTCCGTTCCGTTGTGAGCTTCCTTCTAAGGCATTAGGCTATCACGCACTCTCACCTCACCATCTCCACCACCATTGGGGAAGTGCTGGTTTCAATACAGCAGGCGTTGGCATGAGTGCAACTGAGAGTATCTTCAGTAACGATGAGGCGTTAAAATACGATCCATTGGTGGAGAATGGCGTTGCAGAAAACTCTGTTTTCAATATCACCTTACCATATATACATACAGCAAGAGAGGGCGTTGAACGTTTGGGAATGCTTGTTGAAAAGTACGGAATAGCCGAAGGCTTCGGTATAGGTTTCGTCGATAAGGATGAGATCTGGTACTTTGAAACAGCTTGTGGACACCGTTGGTTAGCCTGTCGTATGCCACGTGATCAATACTTCGTTACGGGTAATCAGAGTCGTTTCCGCAAGTATGATCCAAACGACAAGAACAACTATTTAGCATCAGCCGACCTCATAGAGTTTGCCGAGAAACATGGTCTCTACGATCCAGCTAAGGGCGAGTTCGACTTCCATGAGGCTTATGCTCGTGATGTAGAGTTGGATACCACTTATAATTACCCACGTGTATGGGGCTTGCAACAGTTATTCTCTCCAGAGATAAAGAACGATGTTACGAAGAACACCTTCCCGGTCTTTGCGAAGCCAGCACATAAGATTTCACTAACTGAACTACGCTCTGCTTTCCGCTTCCATTACGATAACACGGAGCATGACCCATATCTCCATAGCAATCCAAAGGAGGTTTATCGCCCTGTATCTATCTTCCGTACGACTCAAACTCACCTCTTGCAGGTACGTCCAGAGCTGCCTCAAGCCATCGGATGTATTAACTATGTCGCAATGGGAATGGCTGATCTTGGAGTCTTCCTTCCACTCTATCAGGGTGTGACGTCATACCCAGAAGCCTATACAAAGGGCACCAATGAGTCAAGTGCAGACTCTGCTTATTGGAAGTTCCGCAAGGTTATGGCATTGGGAATGACCAACTATAACAAGTATGCACCAGTCATCAAAGAGGCTTACGCAGCCTTTGAAGCAGAGACAGACCAGCGTCAACGCGAAATGGAAGAGGAGTATCTTCGTATCTATAAGACACAACCTTTTCATGCACAGGATATGTTGCAAGCCTTCTCTGATAAGGTTCTCAACGATGCTTTAGCACTATCCGATCAATTACAAGAGAAGCTCTTTACGCTGCTTACTCAGGACATCCAACAGGAGTATCTCTTCCATGGTGCATAAGAGAAAAAGCCGCTTTTGTGCTTAGGAAATAAATAAAAGAACTATTTACAAAGGTATATAAGTTTTTTTTCCTACCTTTGCAGCTATAAAGAAGATGCCCTCTTATAGGACAACCATTCTATAAGAGGCATCTCTATTAATGGTTTGCTCTGATAGTTCAATGGATAGAACGGAGGTTTCCTAAACCTTTGATCCGGGTTCGATTCCCGGTCGGAGTACTCTTAAAGACTAACCTAAACTATTATGATTGGCGCTATTATTGGAGATATAGTAGGCTCTCGCTTTGAATTCGGAGCGGCTCCAAAAGAAGGATTCGACCTATTCACAGAAGATTGCTCATATACAGATGACACCATTTGTACTATCGCTATTGCTGATGCGATACTAAATGGTCGTGATTATCAAGATAGCTTACTCGATTGGTGCAAACGCTATCCTGACCCTATGGGAGGCTATGGTTCTTGGTTTGACGAGTGGTTACATGCCGAGCACCCACAGCCTATGAACTCCTATGGAAACGGTTCGGCAATGCGTGTCAGTTCGATAGGCTGGCTCTTTGATGAGTGGGAAGATGTAATCGAAGAAGCGGCTAAGAGTGCACGAGTTAGTCACAATCATCCAGAGGGAATAAAGGGTGCGCAATGTGTTGCCGAGGCTATTTGTTGGTTGCGCCTAATGCGTTTCTCCAAGGCAGATGTTGAGAAGAAAGTACACAAGTTCTTTGGTTATGAATTGCCATCCATGCGTAACATCCTAAAGATTGGGGCTGAAGGTCACTTTGATGCAACCTGTCAGGAGACTGTTCCAATGGCGTTACGTTGCTTTATGAATGCCAATAATTTTGAAGAGACGATACGCTTAGCTGTGATGTGCGGAGGCAATACTGATACTAAAGCATGTATAGCTGGTTCTATTGCAGAAGCGTACTATCAGGTGCCAGAATGGATGATTGAGAAAGCAATCGACTATCTCCCTGCCGATATGTTAGATATCTTGGGACAGTTTTACGAGCGTGTTAAGAACCTTTGCCAACCTTGGAAAGCAACTCGGTAAGCTGTGGTTGATACTGCTTCCCTGTCTCTTCTCCAATGCGAATCATATCCTTTATTGCTTTAGCATTGAAGTCTTTTACACCATAAGAGCCTAAGTTGGGATTGATGTAGATGTCGGCTTGGGTACGATTAACATTATATTTCTTTATATCAGGGCGTTCCGCCAACCAATCCAGCACGCCACCCATTCCCTTCAAAAAGGCTAATGGCGAATGATAATCATTGTGTTTATCCTGTTGGAGATCAATGGCAATAACGATGTCGGCACCCATCTTGCGCACAACATCTACTGGGAGGTTATTGATCATACCACCATCAACAAGCGTCATCGTATCTAATGGAATCGGTTTGAACACTCCCGGAATAGCCATACTAGCCCGCATATTACGAGCCAAAGAGCCTGTATCAAGCACTATCTCTTGCTGTTTCCGAATGTCGAAAGCCACACAAGCAAAGGGAATTGCCCTTTGCTGTAATCCACGTTGCACGGGGGAATGAGCGACAAGAGTATCTAAGAAATTATAGATATGGTCACCATGCAATAGTCCGAAAGCTTCATTTGCTACTGTTCCAGCCTTTCGACGAACGGGAAAACCGAACAGATAGTACACACCATCCTCTTCTTTGAACACCTTTCCCATAAGAGTTGTATCGCGATCAGCCATCAATGAAAGCCAATCTTGCGAACGGAAAAGGGTGTCGATATCATTCGCTCGATAGCCCTCAGCATAGAGTCCGCCAATAATCGAGCCTATACTTGTCCCAGCGATATAGTCGATAGGAATGCCCACACGCTCTATCTCTTTCAATACTCCTACTGCCGCAGCTCCTTTCGCACCGCCTCCTCCGAGCACAAGTCCTATCTTTGGACGACTTACGGGAGCCTTTGCTGTCTGTTGGGCAATGCTGTTCAGTCCACAGCATATTATCATTAGAAATACAAAAAATACCTTCTTCATAAGGGCAAAAGTAATGTTTTTCTAAAAGATTAGCGTGTTTTACGAGTTTATTCTTCATTTTATTAGTTCTAATTAAAACCTATCAACACCCCCAATTACCAACAACTCGTTTCCTCGTAACCCCGTTCATTTGTCTACTTCCCCATCAACTTGTCTACTTGTAAACCCGTTTACTTGTCAACTTTTCCTTACCTTTGCAGCATGAAGTTCCACCCGTTAGTAATAGATACACCTCTCCCCACCTGCTTCAATAATCCCTTTGATTATGAACCAGATGCAATCTGTCGTGCTGCTGTTGCTCAATTACAGACTACATTGCCCCCAACACCTATTGAGGGAAAGATGTATGGCGTGTTAGTTGTTGAATATAAAGGACAGATAGGATACCTACAAGCCTATTCAGGACAGATGGAGAAAGGTGGAGAAGACTATGTTCCCGCAGTATTCGACTATCTACAACCGGGAGAATACTTCAAAGTTCACGAGGAAGAAATAACTCTTCTCAACAAGAGAATAGCGCAGTTGAAAGCCTCAACAGCCTATAAGGAGACAAAAGAGAAGCTCTCTCAACTTCAGAAAGAGGCGACAGAAGCTATTGAACAAGCACGCAAGACAATGCAAGAAGCTAAACGATTGCGTGAAAAAAGACGTAATGAGAACGCTGTAATAACCGATGTTGAACAAGCTGAAATGATAAGAGAAAGTCAGTTTCTAAAGGCTGAATTGCATCGAACAAAGGTGTTATATACGGAAAAAATCACGGCTGCCAAGGAGGGACTGGCTCACTATCAAGAGAGGATAACTGCATGGAAAAGGGAGCGGAAGATGAAGTCGGACCACCTACAACAGTGGCTCTTCTCACAGTTCAATTTGCTCAATGCTTGCGGAGAGACGAAGAACTTACTCACAATCTTCCGTGAGTATTATCTAAAGAATAGTCCAGCACGTACAAAGGCTGCACATCTATCGCCAGCCACCGAGAGCCTCGCTCCATCATTACTTCCACCTGCTGGTGCAGGAGAATGTTGTGAACCAAAGCTCTTACAATATGCCTTTCTACACGGATACAAGCCTATCTCAATAGCTATGTTTTGGTGGGGAGCATCACCAAAGACTGAGATTCGACAGCATGGAAACTATTACCCAGCCTGCAACGGGAAGTGTAAACCTATATTAGAATGGATGTTGAAGGGTTTACAAACGCCTTTGTTTGGTGGGAAGGCAGTGGAGAGTAATAAGAATGAGGCAGAACAGATAAAGTTAGAAACACTTTACGAGGATGATTATTTGGCTGTTGTCGTAAAGCCATCAGGCTTGCTTTCTGTTCCAGGAAAGGGCGACCAACCTTCTGTTTATAGTCTATTAAAGACACAATGGAACGATAAGAGTGATGTATTCATCGTACATCGATTGGACATGGCGACGAGTGGTTTGCTTGTTGTGGCACGTTCGTTGGAGATTTATAAGGCTTTGCAGGCGCAGTTTATACAGCGTTCTGTGAAGAAGACATACGTTGCTTTGCTCCCAATGTCTTTCCTTAATAAACCTTATCCTTCGTCGGGTAGAATAGAATTGTCGCTTTCCCCCGATGTTAATGACCGCCCACGACAATGCGTCGACTATCTACATGGGAAACAAGCAATCACTGATTATTGTGTAATTGGCGAAACTTTATATGAAAAAGAGAATCTACCAGCTGTAAAGATAGAGCTTCATCCGCTAACAGGACGCACCCATCAATTACGCATCCATTGTGCTCATCCCGACGGATTAGACACACCCATCATTGGTGATAACCTTTACGGACAACGTGCAGAACGCCTTTGGTTACACGCAGGACACCTTGAATTCATGCATCCAATCAGTCGGGAACAAATGAGTTTCGATACTCCTTTATAAGTATCAAAGCAAGTTACTCGGCGTCTTCCTCTATCCTTTCAACTCTAGGAATACCATTCTTCGCTTGTTTTGCATGTGACCTCACCACAAGTGGAACATTCTCTATCAAAACATTACTTGTGTTCAATCCTAAAGAACGGGTCATACTTAGTTTCAATCGGTCAATCCATTCATAAGCATCCATGATAAGGCGCTCCTTAAAAGAGAAGGAAGTGAAAGTGGCATAGAGCCTATTAATCAGTACGAAGACAAAGTTTCCCATAACATCATGCTTAGCTAATGACGGATAAGATGACGCTAGTGAAAAGCCATCTTTAGCCACCATATCCTCGATTATCTGCCTGAAATAACGATTAACAAGTGGATGAACACGGAATCCTAAACGTAAGTTGATGCGGTAAAGAGTATCAGGAATCAGCGTCGTAACATCATATTCCAGTGTTGAAGGGCTGTCCTGATAGTCTATATGCAGCAAGAAATAATGATCAGCACGCATTGGGTGCTTATTAATTATCGAATAGAGAATCTTCTGTTCGATGTCATATTTACCACCAAGTTTGCTTAGATAGACTATATTCGTGGCATACTTGGGAATAGTATCATCGTTCTTTATATCTGAGATGATACTAAATGATTTGCGAATATCACGTATCTGAATCTGTGCGTTACGAATGGTTGTGGCATTGTACCATACATACATGATGATTATCATCACACTGGCAAGAAGCATGGTAACCCATCCACCATTCATAAATTTTGCCATATTGGCAATAAAGAAGATACTCTCTAACCCTACAAAGACAATGAGGAACAAGGAGATTAACCAACGATTTACACGACGAATAGTGAGATATGCACTCAAAAGGAGTGTTGTCATCAGCATGGTTATCGTAATAGACAAACCATAAGCAGCCTCCATTCGCTCTGAACTCTCGAAGAAGAGAATGACAATCACACATAGAATGTAGAGTGACATATTAACAAACGGAATATAAAGCTGCCCTTTCACATCAGTAGGATACTTAATCTTCTGACGTGGCCAGAACTTCAAGTTCATCGCTTCACTGAAGATAGTAAACGACCCACTAATCAATGCTTGACTTGCAATGATTGCTGCTATCGTTGCCATGATAATGCCAAAGAAGAGCATGCCGTGGGGCATGATGGCATAAAAAGGATTCATCCCAGGATTCAAACTATCTGTATGCGCAATTATCCAGGCTCCTTGACCTAGGTAGTTGAGGATGAGCATGACTTTAACAAACGCCCAACTGGTTCGGATATTATTGATTCCACAATGTCCTAAGTCGGAGTATAAAGCCTCTGCACCAGTCGTACAAAGGAAAACCGCACCTAAGATTAAGAACCATTCAGGGTTACTTGCCAACAAATGAACGGCATGTAAAGGGTTAAAAGCCTGTAAAATAGGGATGTAAGCACCTATATTTGCAGCTCCGAACACACCTAACATTGTGAACCATAATAACATCAATGGACCAAAAAGCTTACCTATAGCATTTGTACCGAACTGCTGAATAAAGAATAAGATGGTGACAATACAAAGGGCAATAGGTACTACTGGGGTCTCTGGCTCATAGACTTTCAAACCTTCAATAGCCGAGAGAACGGTGATAGAAGGTGTTATGACTCCATCAGCTATCAGTGTACTGGCTCCGACAATCGCCAAGAGATAGAACCATTTACGGCTATGTCGACGTATCAAAGCATACAGAGCCAGAATTCCACCCTCCCCTTTATTATCAGCACGAAGTGCAATTAAGACATACTTAACCGTTGTTTGGAGTGTTAACGTCCATATAATACAGGAGACAGCACCTATGATATACTCCGCATTAACTGGATTCCCAGCTCTTACTATTGCCTTCATTACATACAAAGGAGATGTTCCTATATCTCCAAAGACAATACCTAATGTTACAATCACGCCTATCAAACTAAGTTTATGACGTGTTGAATTGTTACAATTGTTATCCTGAGTCATTATAACTAAATCTTAAAACGAGTGCAAAGGTAAATAAAATCAGGATAACGACACCATCAACCATTGGCTTTTATCTATATTTCTTTTGCCGTTTACCTTATTTACAGTAACTTTGCAACATATAAATAACAATCAAACATATATGGAAGAAAAGAAATTCAAGCGCACTACTGTTACGGCTGCATTGCCTTATGCCAATGGTGGTGTACATATAGGACACCTTGCAGGTGTATATGTTCCAGCCGACATCTACGTGCGTTATCTTCGTCTAAAGAAGCGTGATGTGATCTTTATCGGTGGTAGTGACGAGCATGGAGTACCTATTACTATTCGTGCAAAGAAGGAAGGTATCACTCCTCAAGATGTATGTGATCGCTATCATAAACTTATCAAAGACTCCTTTGAAGAGTTCGGAATATCATTCGATATATATAGTCGCACAACAAGTAAAACGCACAACAAGTTTGCTTCTGACTTCTTCCGTAAGTTATATGATGATGGTAAACTCGTTGAACAAGAGAGTGAGCAATATTACGACGAAGAGGCTCATCAGTTCTTGGCAGACCGCTATATCATGGGAGAATGCCCTCATTGTGGCAATCCCAATGCGTATGGTGACCAATGCGAGAAGTGTGGTAGTGACCTTAGTCCTATGGAATTGAAGAATCCTCACTCTACTATCTCTGGTTCACAACCTGTTATCAAGAAGACAAAGAACTGGTACTTGCCCTTGAACAATTACCAAGAATGGTTGAAGCAGTGGATTCTTGAGGATCATAAAGAGTGGCGTCCAAACGTTTACGGACAGTGTAAGAGCTGGCTGGATATGGACTTGCAACCTCGTGCAATGACCCGTGACCTTGACTGGGGTATCCCTGTTCCTGTAAAAGGAGCTGAAGGCAAGGTTCTATATGTTTGGTTTGATGCACCTATCGGATACATCTCAAATACGAAAGAGTTATGCGATAGCGACCCAGAACACTTTGGTAACTGGCAGAAGTGGTGGCAAGATCCAGAGACAAGATTGGTTCACTTCATCGGAAAGGACAACATTGTCTTCCATTGTCTCATCTTCCCAACGATGTTAAAAGCCCACGGCGATTACATACTACCCGATAATGTACCTGCAAATGAGTTCTTGAACCTTGAGGACAATAAGATTTCTACAAGCAAGAACTGGGCTGTTTGGCTCCATGAATACCTTCGCGACTTTGAAGGGAAGCAGGATGTTCTGCGTTACGTATTGACTGCCAATGCTCCAGAAACTAAGGATAATAACTTCACATGGAAAGACTTTCAAGAGCGCAACAACTCTGAGCTCGTTGCTGTCTATGGTAATTTTGTGAACCGAGCATTGCAGTTAACGAAGAAGTATTGGAATGGTATCGTACCAGCTTGCGGTGAATTACAGGAAGTGGATCGCCTAACTATACAAGAGTTTAAGGATGTCAAGGCAAAAGTAGAGGCTTATCTCGAAGTATTCAAGTTCCGTGAGGCACAGAAGGAAGCTATGAATCTTGCCCGTATCGGTAATAAATACATCACAGAATGTGAGCCATGGAAGGTTTGGAAGACTGATCCTAAGCGTGTAGAGACAATTCTCTATATCTCACTTCAGCTCGTTGCAAACCTCAGTATTGCCTTCGAACCATTCTTGCCATTCTCTAGTAAGAAGCTACGTGAACTCATTAATATGACGGAGTACGACTGGAGTGAACTCGGTTCAACCGATCTCCTCCCTGCAGGTAAACAACTGGCAGAACCAGAACTCCTCTTCGAGAAGATTGAAGACGAAGCTATCGAGGCACAGCTTCACAAGCTAGAAGAGACCAAGAAAGCCAATGAAGCCGCATCATACAAGGCTGAACCAATTAAGAAGGAGATTCCTTTCGAAGACTTCGAAAAGCTCGATATCCGTGTAGGACATATCATCAAGTGCGAGAAAGTGAAGAAGAGTAAGAAACTCTTGCAGTTCACTATCGACGATGGTTCAGGTGTTGAGCGCACCATCCTTAGCGGTATCGCAGCCTATTATGAGCCAGAGCAGCTCACAGGTAAGGACGTTCTCTTCGTTGCCAACTTTGCTCCTCGTAAGATGATGGGCATTGAGAGCCAAGGAATGATCCTCTCCGCTGTCAACTTCGACGGCTCACTCACGGTTACAACAACTATGGGCGAGGTGAAACCAGGTAGCCAGGTAGGATAAAAGTCTCACACCTACAAAGGATGTATCAAAACGCAATCACCTTTTTGAGATAGGCTAACACTTTAAAACTAACCAATAAGAAAGACCATTTCCGAACTCCTCTCGAGTAAAGAAATGGTCTTCTTTGTACTGCCTCACCAAGCCCACGCCTCACCCCCAGCCCCTCTCCCGAAGGAGAGGGTAGCTCAAGGAGGGAATGTCCCTAACCCTATTTACATGCTTTCATTCGTTTCAAACTATATCCAATATATCTTTTTGCTTTACCATATCTCCAAAACCTATGTCATTGAAAAATATGTCGCTTTGTCATTCCATCTAAAACTTATGTCATTAAATAATATGTTCTTCTGTCATTTTGTCTCTAAATCCCATGTTCTTCTGTCTCACACAAAAGCCTCCCCCCGTTAGGCTCCCCCCTCTCTGTAGGAGAGGGGCTGGGGGTGAGGCCGTACCACGGAAGCGAGAGAACCAAATTAATACACTAGTTTTGAAAGACATTAATTTCACAATTAATATAATCGATTGTCTTATTACAGAACGATTGATACCCTGAATCAATCTTAAATGCTCCCGTGGTAAAAGCCTCCCCAAGCCCCTCCAAAGGAGGGGATGTCCCTAACCCTACTTACAATGCTTTCATTCGTTTCAAACTATATCCAATAAGGACATCCCCTCCTTTGGAGGGGCTTGGGAAGGCCTCTTTTTTGAGGGGGCATTACCTTACCACTGGTCCAGGGTGCTCTTCACTCCCCTCTCCTTTCGGTTCGGTGGCGGAGCTTTCCGGCTTCTTTCCTTTCTTCCTCGCAGGATTATCCACATCCACCTGCAACTCTTTTAATGCCTTGCGCACCGATTCCTTCCATGTCAATGTCAATCTCGGAGCTTTAAGGCTCTTGGCACATACATCTTTCTCGTTTTCTTCCATCTTCGAGGGAACGTTCACACGCAAAGAGAAAATATCACCGAGGTCTAAGCCTGTTCCCATACGTGCACATTCAAGGATAAGGTTACGCAGCGTGATAATCACATTCCGTGCATCTCCCTCCGTCAATGAGGTTTCACGAACTATACGTTCCAACACCATTTCGGGTGAGATCTTTTGTTGACCTTTCGGTACGGCGATATACACCGTTTTACCCTTCATTTTTCCCATTGTCGCCTTACGAGGCGCAACTTTAAATTCTAGCATTGTGAATCAGAATTTAAATTAAACATTATATTCATAATAACATCATTTTGGTGTCCTTTTTCATGTATTTTATACCCAGCGGTTGGGTAGTCTTGTACCCAGCTGCTGGGTAGCATCGTACCCTGCCCGTTGGGTAGCCCCCTACCCATTCGCTGGGTACGATTGTACTTCTTCGCTGGGTACAATTCTACCCATTCGCTGGGTACAAAACAGTCTACGAACAAGCGCAAGGACTACTCGAACCCGCCGACCCTGAACCCGGAGAAGCGGTCGCCGAAGCCCACTTTGACGCGGTTACTCATGAAGGTCAGGCAGTACGCGGTGTTACTGTCCCATGGTTCAGCACTTGACGACCAATAGCCGCCGAAGTAGCCGAAGTCGCCAACGCTCATCAGCTGACCAGTGACGTAGTTACTCAAGGCGGGCAGGTAGAAGTATTTGCCTGCGTCAGCGGCGGAAGGGAGGCCTGAGTCGGTGATACTACTGCTGAAGTTGTTGTAGCCCTTGAATGTTGTACGCATGTCGGTTGAACCGTCGGCAGATTTCTCGGTGTCGTAATGATGATCTGCCTGTAATACGGACTTCTTCTTAAACCACATACCACCTTTATATAAATGACCCATAGTTGTCCATAGTTCATCTTCATCCCAACGGGGATCGCCGTACTTGCAATACCAAGACAGCTCGTTAGCGTTGGGAAGAGTTGCACAACTCTGAGTAGCGTTGAAGGGTGAACTGCTGCCCTCGTGGTACCAACGAGAGTCAGTGTTGCTCTGGGCGTAGTTGCCTGCTGGCTGACCAAGAAATGTTGGCTGACCTACGCCTGCTCCCAAGTTTTTTGTCCATTCGTAACCCTTCCAATATTGATCCTGTGCATCCCACATATAGTAATGATCACCGTCATAGGCACGGATATCAAGGTCGGCTGTCATGTCGTAGTAGGTATTCTTATCGTAAGTGAATGAGCCAGGAACTTTGGTGATGGTGCCCTCTTTACTAGTGACGGGGTCTTTCAACCAATAACGAATCTTTAACTTGTGTGTGCCTGGTTTGATAAACATATAGATCTTGTCTGCTGTGGTGCTGCTGGTAGAGTTGTCCAACTTAAAACCATCAGCGTATGTACCGCTACCCTTGGTGGTGAGGATGATTTGCTTGTCGCTACCTGCTCCCGTAATCTCACCATTGCTAGGATCGAGGGTATAGTTGCCTGCGATGTTGTTATCGGCTGTAACCTCTACTTTGGTTAGATAGCAGTTCTTAAACACGGCATTCTTTGTGAAAGGCTCGAAGACGAGGATAGCTGCTTGGTGTTCGAGTTGGAAGGAAAAGGACTTGCCACCTACTGTACCTGTTGCATCTGCTGTACCACAATCGCCTGATGTGCCGAAATGATCAGTAGTGCTGGGAGTTGTCTGTGTTTGTGCAGTGGGGATTGTCAGTTGGTTATTACTGCCATTCTTGCCTGGGTAATAAACCTTGTAGGTGGCACTGTTGTTGAATTTACCAGATACTTTGAACTTGAAATAGCTGGTCTTGCTTGTTGGTGCGTTGCTGCTCACCTTCCATGCGCCGTCATCATCCTGTACATAGATCTTGTCGCCTGCTTCCCAATAGAAGTCGCCGCTGTTGTAATCCATTGTTGTACGGGTCTTCGTTGGATTGCCGGCTACAAAGGTTGTCATGTTCTTATCGTTATCGTTGCTTCCTGTGTCCGTACCATTCTGCGCAACATCCTCATTGGCGCAGGAAACGGCTGCCAAGGCCATACTGCAAAGGGCTGCAAAGGACAATAGGCGAGTCTTGAATAATTGTTTTGTTCTCATCATTACTTTGTTACTTTGTCTTTTCTGATTCTTGTTGATAACTCTCTTAGTCTTCCCAAGGAGAAGTGTTTTCTGCATTGTCTTCTTCCTCTTCCTGCCATACGGTCGCTGCTTTCGCACCGGAAGGACCTGTACCATGGTGTCCTGGCTTATGCTGGCTAGGGAAAGACGTTTCCATCAAATTAGTGGTTTCGTTCATCTGGATTATCATGCAACTGGGTGCAGAATAATCCCTCTTAGTTTGTTCTTTTCTCATAACTTTCTTGATTAAAATAGCTGTTATTTCGTTCTTATTTTGCTTAAAACGGAGTTCACAAAAGGGCATAAAAAAGCGAACAAAGGAAACTCCTAGAAGTCCTTTGTTTACAGGGGTTACGGCACGCTTCGCGCGCGCGTATGCGAGAAGAAAAAATGTGTTATTAGACGCTAGGTGCGAATGTGTGTGTGTGTGTGTGTTAGCAAATTATTTGGATTGACCAAAGATAAAGTGCAAAAAGATGCAAAGAATTCGATAATTCTTTGCAGTACTTCATTCACTTGATATGTCATTGCTAATTGTTTCACGGCGGCAAAGGTAAGAAGAAATAATTAAAGGGGCAAGGAAAGTTGAGAGAAAGTTGCCTTACCCCTACGTACTTTTACTCAATCCTCACACTCTTTCCATCCTTATAACAAGCGATGGTGCGGTTACCTTTCTTATATATATCCTCATTGCCGGGCATATCCAACGTAAAGCCAGCAGCTTTGACTTGAGCTACAAGGTTATCGTATGCAGGCTGATTGAATACTGCGATAATCATTGCGCCATCCTTGAAAGCAATGTAACTAGACACACCCTTACGCATTGGCTTTGGATAGTCCTCATACTTATCTGCGGTGAGGAGCTTTGCTAAAGCACAATTCTTATAGTACATCTTAGAGAACTTATCGAGTCGATAAACCTCATAGTTCGTTTTCAGCTTATAGCCATACTTCTTGGTAATAGCAGCCGTCTTATCTGGATTCTGGAACATCTCCAGTGCCTCAGCTATACTGATTACGTCCTTTATGGGTTCAACACTTACAACCGTATCAGTAGTTACGGGCTTCGAAGTGGGCTGTGTTGCACTTTGCTGCGTACCACAACTACTAAAACTAAAGACTGCCACAACAAGGGCTATTGCTATCCATACATTCTTCTTCATAATCATTCCTTATTTTATCGTATTGATTCTTTCATGTTTAACTGATGATAAACACTATTCTATTTCCCGATTATCTCCTGCATTTCTTGCCTCACCTCGGCAGCCGTAACAGTATGCAATGAGCCTTCTTCCACCTCCAACAGGCAATCAGCAAAGCGCACAGCCAATTCCAAATCATGTGTAGAAAGCACGATGAGTTTATCTTTCTCATGCGCCATGGAGCGTAACAACTGAAAGGTCTCTGCCTTAGAAGGGAAATCAAGAAAGGCAGTTGGCTCATCAAGGAGTATGATGGGCGTTTCTTGTGCAAGTGCCTTTGCAATCATCACCTTTTGTCGCTCGCCATCAGAAAGCGTCTGAATCATCCTATCCCGAAGTGGTTCTATCCCCACAGAGCGGATAGCATCATTAACAACTGCACAATCTCTAGCGCGCAACTTACCAAAGAAACCTGTGTAAGGGGAACGCCCCAACCCGATAACTTCTGCCACTGTCAGATTCTGCACATCAGGTTTCTGTGTCAGAACAATGCTTATCTTTCGTGCCAATGCTTGCTGTGTAAAGGTCTCTATGCCTTGCCCATCTAATAGCAGGTTGCCCGATAGCTTTGGAAGAAAGCCTGTCAACGTCTTTAGGAGCGTAGACTTACCGATACCATTCCGACCTATTAAGCAATGTAATTGACCGCTTTGCAACTCTACATTCACGTCAGAAACGAGTGCTTGCGAAGCCGTATAGCCTACTGAGAGATGTGACAGGGAGATCTTCATAACACCGTCAGACAAAGAACATCACCAGCACTTGGGCTATGATCACACGAATAAACATACCCAAAGGATAAACGGTTGCATAACTGATGTTGCTTGTTTCGCCATTAACGGTATCGTTGGCATAACCCAATGCCATTGGGTTTGCCATCGAGCCACATAGGATTCCACAGATAGTACCAAAGTCGAACTTCTTCATGCGGAGCGCAACAACACCCACAATGATCACTGGCAGTACCGTAAGGACAAATCCCAAGCCTATCCAAAGTAAGCCTTCTGGACGCACAACCGTTGCTAAGAAGTCCTTACCTGCATCCAAACCGAGGCATGCAAGATAAAGGGCTAGTCCTAACTTACGCAACATCAACGATGCACTACGGGTGGCGTAAGCGATGAAGTGGAAACGAGGACCGAACGCACCGATGAGGATTCCCATGATAATAGGACCTCCTGCAATCCCTAAATGGATGGGCGAATCCATACCCGGGAGCGTGAATGGGATTGTTCCTAACGCCAAACCGAGCAGCATACCAAGGAAGATAATAGCCAAGTTAGGCTCATTGAGCGTCTTAACAGAGTTGCCCAAGAACTTCTCTGCATGGTCGATTGCTTCTGGCTGACCCACTAATGTGAGGCGATCACCATAGCGCAAGACAAGATCTTCCGTCGCCAAGAGCTTGATATCACTACGGAGAACACGACTAACATTGACGTTATAAGCATCACGAAGGTGCAACTGACCAAGTCGCTTACCATTCAGAACGCTCTTTGACAATACTATCACACGGCTCTCCACCTTAGAGTCTAGGTGGTTCCAGTCCACTTGTTCCTTATTCAAGTCACGCTCCACACGCTTACCAAAGAGCAATTCCATCGCTGGTACTTCCTCTTTCTTCGTTGCCACAAGGAGGTTATCATTCGTCTTGAGTTCGGTTGTGCCCTTCGGTACAATCACTTCATCACCACGCCAAATGCGGGAGATAATAAACTTGCGATGCGTGCCCTGTGCTATGTCTGCAATGTTCTTACCATTGATAGCAGGGTTGACTACAACGAATTGACCAATAAAGGTATGGTCGTCGCTGCTACTACTCTTCACCTCCAAATCGCTGGGTTTGACAAAGAACTTACGGATGAATATCATTGCAAAGATAACACCTACAACACCGAGTGGATAGGTAACAGCCGTTGCCAAAGCTGCTCTAGCACCGCTCACACCGACATGCTGCAACGCTTGCTGACCCGCACCGAGAGCCGGCGTATTCGTGGTTGCACCGCAAAGAATACCTATCATATCCGACATGGGCACCTTCATGATATACGTAAGGGCTATTGCCATTGCCGTACCAAGAATGATGACCGCCAGAGACCAGATATTAAACGAGGTTCCCTCATGCCTGAAGGAACCAAAGAAGTTAGGTCCCACGTGCAAGCCTAAGGTATAAACGAAGATAACCAAGCCGAACGTCTCACAATAGTTGAGCATTTGGTCGTCTACCTTCAAGCCGAGACTTCCCACAGCGATACCAAAGAAGAATACAAAGGCAACGCCTAACGAGATACCAGCAAACTTTATCTTACCCAAGCCGAGACCAACAGCACAAATGAGCGATATAACTACTACGCCTTGAAGCGCTGAAGGAATGGAGAAGAGTCCATTGATCCAATCCATATTATCGTTGTTTAGTTGTTATCCTTTATAATAATCCTAAGTATTGCTCCAAAGGGATTCCCCTGTTCTTATCCTCGTTATCCTTATTACGATCTATCAGTGCGTAAACGCCATCCATCGCCTTTTGTGTACTAGGGATGAGCAGTTCGCCATCCAGCAAGTGACCAATAAGAATAGCTGAGAAGATATCGCCTGTCCCTGGGAAATGGACGGGGATTTCGGTATAAGGGAGACTGAAATACTTATCTGTTACATGATTATACCCCGCTACGGAAGGCGTACCATCAATAAGAATGGAGGTGATTAATGCCGACTTCGTTCCTATCAAACGCAAGTCATCGAGCAAACGCTTCGCCTCATCGAAGTCTACTCCATCTGTATTAAACTTGCTCGATGTGAGGTAACAAGCCTCCGTGTAATTAGGGAAAGTGAGGTCGGCAACGCTTATCATCTCACGCATTGAGTTGATAGTGGCAGCCGTCACACCATTATAGAGCTTCCCTTCATCGCCCATTATCGGGTCAACAAAGATGGTTGTGCCCCGTGCAGCTTGCTCACGACAATAGGCTGAAACTAATTGCGCCTGACGTTCTGATGCGATAAAGCCCGTCGCTATCGCATCGAAACTGAAACCTAATTCCTTCCAAACAGGGAATACATCCTTGATATAATCAGTTGTCTCTAAGATCTTAAACTTACCATAGTCGAGCGTATTTGAGACCAATGCCGTAGGAAGGTTATACACCGGATGCCCCAAATAAGACAAGATAGGCAGCATTGCGGCTGTAGCCACTTTGCCATATCCTGCCATGTCATTGATAAGAAGTATATGTTTCTTACTCATTAATTATGTTGGTTAATGGACTACAAAGGTAGTGTAAACCGCATGAACGGCAAAATAAAAACCCCATAAATAACGTGTTGACACGAGTTGACGAGTGTATGAGGTGACAAGTGAACAAGTGGTTAGTTCCGTTGGAGAGGCTACCCAACACGCCCCCTAAAAGTTATAGCTAACAGCTAAGAAGATGCCATGCATGCACTTCTTCTTCGGATAGAAGTCATTGAATCGGACGTTGTCATAGACCAGATTGCGCCGCAGGGCATACGTATCAAGAGTAGAGAACTTATAGCCAGTCCAAATGCTCATATCACCAACATCAACACTCAGTCCCAGCTTGTAATCGAAGGCATACCACGTACCCTTACTCGTATGGACATTCACCACATCCTTTGGTAGGTTGTAATTACCCAACAAGTCAACAAAGACATTACCCAAAGGGATATTCATCATAAAGCCTGGTTCGGCAAATAACTTCAGCTTCGCATCAGCTATCTTCAATACAGTTGGAGACACAAGACGCAGCGAAGGACGAAGGAAGAAGTCCTCCGCTTCTCTATAGTCTGACGAGACTATCCATCCATTGCCTTCGGGAACTCCATGATAAGAAACCTGCTTCCACATTCCCACCGATGCACCCACGCCTACATAAGGGGTAAACATTCGATGATAGGAAAAATCTACTTGCCAAGTGCCTTGTAAGGTTAGTTCGCCCCCTAAGGCGGTACTGTTCTTATTAAACAAGTCATTGTCTTGGGCACTCGCGACTAGCACGGAGCCTAACAAATAGAGTAACGTTAGAATCTTCTTCATCATATTTTGTCGAATTAAGTCAGGTGCAAAGGTAAACAAATAATACCTATTTCTATTTCATCATACCCTACTTAATGACCATACTACCGCTCTGCCCATCGTTTCTAACGTGTTTCCACTTCGATTATAACCCTTTCGAGGATGGTTTCTAATCTGCGTTCAGCTTGTTATTCCCCTACCTCCGAGTTGCCACGCACGTGTGTTCCGTTCGTTACGCACGTATGTTTCAATCGCTATACACGTATGAGTCATTCGTTACACACGTGTGAGTCATTCGTTACACACGTGTGAGTCATTCGTTATACGCCTATGTTTCATCTCTTATATACGTGTGTTTTATTCGTCTCATCATGAAGAGACACAAGTTTCATCGTGATGAGACATAAGTTTCATCATGATGAGACACAGACTTCACCATGGTGAAGATAACAAAACATACGTGAGAAAAAGATGCAAAGCATAGGAGAAAGCAATCGAAGACAGGCGAGAAACGAAAGGGAATCGTATTACGCAAGGTGGGGATACGGGGGAGAAAGAACAACAAGAAAGGGCAACGGGCGAGAGGGAACAAGGCGGTTGCGGGAAATGAAACAGCCCGCTACCAAAGGGTAACGGGCTGCTTATATATATATAAGGTGTAAACCTTATCTGTTTTTGACCTATTGATTATGCCTCTACAGGAGCTTCTGCAAGTTCGTGTGAACGCTTTTCAATCTTCTTACCTAATACGAGGTAAGCAACTGGAGATGCAATGAAGATTGAACTCAAAGTACCGATGATGATACCAATAATCATTGCGAATGAGAAGCTGCGGATGCTATCACCACCGAGGATGAAGATAGATACGAGCACAATCAATGTAGAGACTGACGTATTGATAGTACGTGAGAGGGTCTGGTTGATAGAGTCGTTAAATATCTTCTGAATATCCGCCTTACCGAGTGTGTGCTGATGTTTGCGCAAGTTCTCACGGATACGGTCATATACAACCACCGTATCGTTGATATCGTAACCGATAACGGTCAAGATGGCACCGATAAAGGTCTGGTCGATCTCGAGAGAGAAGCCTATCCATCCATAACATAACGAGAAGCAACCGATAACGATAGTGGTATCGAGGACAAGTCCTACTATTGAACCAACAGAGAAACCGATATTGCGGAATCGTAAGAGAATATAGAGGAAGATGAAGAAGATAGCCAGTAAGACGCTCATGAACGCATTGTAGGTAATGTTCTTTGCGATAGAAGGACCCACCTTTGCGCTCTGGATGATAGAACCACCCTCACGAATGTCTGGATTCTTGAAGTTCGCTACACTTGCCTGACTAACGAAGCCACCCTTCTTCAACGCATTGTAGAGGATAGTCTCTGCTTTGTCGTCTTCCATTGGGTCGTTAGAATCGATGTTATAGTTGGTTGAGATACGAACAGTCTTACCATCTGTACCAAGTGCGATAACACTGGTTGTAGCTGGTTTACCTGCGTTCTCGCCCACTGTGTTGACGAATGCATTAGTCATCACCTTACGTACATCCTCAACCTGTGTTGGCTTATTCAGTGTGACAACATAGTTGCGACCACCAGTGAAGTCGATACTACGGCTCAAACCACGTACTACGAAACTACCGATACATACCAATACTGCAATGCCCCAGACTGCGAATGTAGTCTTATACATTGAGAGGAAGTGGTAGTTCTTATCCTGCATGAAGTTCTTAGAGAAGGCGGTTGTAAATGTCTGATTCAACCACTTATCCTTACCAACGCGGTTCTCGAATACGATACGTGTGAGGAATACGGCGGTGAAGAAAGAGATTACAAGACCGATGATCCATGTTGTTGCGAAACCACGGATAGGACCTGTACCTGTAACAAGGAGGATAACACCTGTGATGAGTGAGGTGAGGTTAGAGTCGAAGATAGCAGAGAATGCGTTACTATAACCTTCCTTCAAGGCTTGCTTCATACCCTTGCCGAGTTTCAGCTCCTCCTTAATACGCTCATAGATAAGCACGTTAGCATCCACGGCTGTACCCAAAGTCAACACGATACCAGCAATACCTGGCATAGTCAATGCCGACTGGAAGGATGCTAGGACACCCAAGGTGAAGAAGAGGTTGGCAAGCAATGCCAAGTTAGCCATCATACCTGGGATGAAGTTATACATCAGAATCATGTAAAGCATGAGCAATACAAAGGCGATTGCAAATGATACAAGACCTTGATGGATAGACTGCGCACCCAATGTAGGACCAACGACTTCCTCCTGTACTATCTTAGCAGGTGCAGGCATACGACCTGACTCCAATGTGTTTGCTAAGTCTTTTGTATCCTCAATCGTGAAGTTACCAGAGATAGATGACTGACCACCTGTAATCTCACCATTTACACGAGGAGCAGAATATACTACGCCATCCAATACGATAGCAATAGCCTTACCAACATTTGCCTTCGTGAGAGCTGCCCACTCACGAGCACCTTCTGAGTTCATGGTCATGCTAACCTCAGGGCGACCAAACTGGTCGAACTGGTCTTTAGCATCTGTAACAACGTCACCTTCCAATGGTGCACGACCGTCAGAGGTTGTGACCTTCAAGGCGTGAAGTGCATATACGTTCTTCTGCTGTAAGCCTTCAGCTGGCTTTGCACTCCAAAGGAGTTTCAAGTTGCTAGGCAATACTTGCTTTGCAAGCTGACTATGGATGAGCTTATTAATAGCGGCTGTGTCACGCACATTTGCATAACCTACGAGGCTCAAGCCTTCGCCTGGCACAGTCTGTAACATTGAGAGTAATGGGTGTTGCTTCTTAGCAGCAGCCAAAGCAGCTGACTCTGTTGATGTGGCAGAGTTCTTACCTGCATTCAATGTTAGTTTAGCCTCTTTGTTAGGCTTTGCAGCCTTCGTAGAATCCTTTGCTGTAGCATCGCTCTTTGAATCACCATTAGCTAAACGCTGGTCGAGCTGGGCTAGGTAAGGAGCAACCTCTTGGCTGTTGTAAGTCTCCCAGAACTCTAGATTAGCTGAACCCTGAAGGAGTTTACGCATACGCTCAGGCTCACGAATACCAGGCATCTCAACCATCAAGCGACCTTCCTGACCTTCCAACTTCTGGATGTTAGGCTGAACTACGCCGTACTGGTCAATACGATTGGTAACAACGTTGTAAGAGTTATCGATGGCTGAAGCAACTTCCTCACGGAGAGCCTTCTCTACATCTGCATCAGAACTCTGTGTTGTAACCTTGCCTTTCAACTGCTGTGTTGCAAAAATTTCTGCCAGCTTATGACCTGGAGCTACCTTGTGGTAAGCATCAACGAAAAGACTGATAAAGTCCTTCTGACTTGTCATCTCTTCCTTCTTTGCCTCCGCCATAGCTTTCTGATAAGCAACATCCTGCTTGTGGTCAGCCAACACGTCAACAACATCAGGTACTGAAATCTCAAGTACAACGTTCATACCACCTTTCAAGTCAAGACCTAGACCGATCTGTGTTTCAAGGCACTTCTGGTAAGAGTAGATACCCAAGTACTTAACAGAATCTTTATAATCCTGTCGCGCAATAGGGTCTTTAATCTCCGCTGCCTTGCTATCGTAGTAGCTTGTCGCCACTGAGAAAGACAGGTAGAAGATACTTGCGAGCGTCAACAAGACTGATACGCAAATTACTAATCCTTTGTTTTGCATTTTATTTGATTGTATTTAATTATAGTTTCGCTACGCTTAATAGACGTGCAAAGATAAGCATTTTCTCACACTTTGGGAAATTTACACCTTATAAATGTGTGCTTTTTAAGGTTTGGGGCGGTATTTGAGCCAACAATAAATGGGATAATGGTCAGATGTAGTCACACTATTGTCGACGTGCGCATCGTATGGCTCAAAGTCGTCAGAACAGAATATATGGTCTATACGGAAGTACATCCCGCTACGATGATAGCTGATTCCAGGACCATTACCACTCGCTACGAAGCAATCTATCAGTTCCTTATCTATGACTCGATGGGTGTAACTTAGTGGGTTATCATTAAAGTCGCCACAGAGTATTACGGGCACTTTCTTATCGAGATATTGCTTAACATAACGTGCCACCATATCTGCTTGTGGGGCACGACGCATTGAGACCTTTCCCAACTTACGCAATAGGTGCACGGACTCTGACTTGGCCTTATTCGTCCGCATATGCCCTTTCACGAGCGACTTAAAGCCCGCTTTATCATCATTGGACAATCCGTTACTCTCAAAATGGTTATTCACAACAAGCGTCTTTGTGCCTTTTATGTCTACCATATAAGCCACACTTTGGTTAGAACTAGAGCCATACGGGATGGTATCTTGCCAAAGAATTGGATAACGACTCAGCAATACCATGTAATCAGCACCGGGCTTCTTCTTCACCATCAACTTGAAGTATGGATAGTGTGCCTTTAGTCTTTTATAGATTCCTCCATTCTTATCACCATCGCCTTGAGCTTCTTGCAAGCAAACCAAATCAGCCTTGCTGTCAATGATATAGTTGACAATTGGGTTGGTCTTAGGATTGGTCTCTTCCCAAGAATCAAACATATAGACATTGTAAGACAGGACTTTAATAGCACCATGGGGCTTATCCTTTGGAAGATTAAACGGGCAATAGATTCGGATAGAGGCAAAACAAAGGATAAAGCCCAATACGGGAAGCCATATTGTACGCAATCTCACAAATGCCCAAAAGACAAGGAAAGCGAAGTTAAACGCAAGGAGTATAGGATATCCCAATCCTAGATTAGCAAGCAGAGGATAATCAACAGGATTCAACCAGTCGATATTGCCAATTAGCAACATCAACAATATAACAAGGATATTACCTACAAAGAGTGCTCTGAATGTGAACTTCTTGAAATTCTTAAGCATCATAAATATACGCTCATAAGTCTCGTTCAGGACATCTGCCCATGCTTATTACAATTACACTTACTTCTTGCTACTATCGAAGAGCTTTTGCTTCTCTGATTTAGAAAGACTATCATAGCCGCTCTTGCGAATCTTGTCTAAGATACGATCTATCTCTTCTTGCTCTCTATGCTTCTGCGCATTATAATCCCAATCACTAGTCTGTGGTGTCGAGTTATGCTGTGAGGAGGTTCCCCAAGAGTTATTATTCCCGTCTGTCCCAACCTTCCCTGTATGCTTTTCCCAGCTATCTTTCATACGATCAAAGAACTGATGTCCTTTGTGCATACCCATATTTCCATATCCTGAATATGGATGTCTCTTCCAATACATAATCAGCAAGAAACCCGTTAAAGCACCTCCCACATGCACTACATGGGCAATATCAGAGCCAGGACTGAACGATGAGAATATCTCAATAGCAATCATACCAGTCACCAACCATTTGGCTTTTATGGGAACAGGAATCGGTATAATGAACATTCGCTCATTAGGGAATAACATTCCAAAAGCTAGCAACAAACCTACGACAGCACCGGATGCTCCAATTGCCATTGTCTGTTGGATATATATAACAGATGGTATGTCAATGCTCACCCCATTCCTCGTCACAGTAATCGTATCCATTACGAAAGGCATACAATACCACGCTAATTCCTGAAGGATACCGCCTCCGATACCACAGATAATGTAATAAAAAAGGAACTTCCTCGGTCCCCATACATGCTCTATGACTGATCCAAACATCCACAACATAAACATGTTCGTGGCAATATGCATAATATTGCCATGCATAAACATACTGGTAAAGAACTGCCAGACGCCGAAGTTAGAAGAACCAATATAGAATAACCCAAAGAGATTATCAAAATCAATACCTATAACTCCAAACACATAAGAAGCAAAAAACACCAAGACGTTTATAATAAGGAGATTTCTTGTGACTATCGGAATATTCAGTATATTACGCATTTGTTAATTTCTTATTGTAAGCCATTATCTTTAAAACGTTGCAAAAATACGAAATAATCCCGTTATTT
The DNA here is from genome assembly GCF_000257925.1 of Prevotella sp. oral taxon 306 str. F0472. Taxonomy (NCBI): domain Bacteria; kingdom Pseudomonadati; phylum Bacteroidota; class Bacteroidia; order Bacteroidales; family Prevotellaceae; genus Prevotella; species Prevotella sp. oral taxon 306. The sequence goes on along the minus strand of NZ_AJIN01000009.1, from coordinate 107,102 downwards.
AGCAGGAAAAGGGAAGGATAAGAGCCTATTTTTATATTTTTCTACACTTTTCCTTCGATTTTACTTGTTATATAAAAGGAATCAACTATATTTGCAGCATAATCGAAAGTATCATTCATAAATTAATCAACAAATAAATCGGAATTATGAACAAGACAGAGTTAATCGAGAAGATTGCGGCTTCTGCTAATCTAAGCAAGGCTGACGCAAAGAAGGCATTAGATGCAACAACTGAAGCAATCAAGGGTGCACTTGTTGAAGGAGATAAGGTTCAGCTCGTAGGCTTCGGCACATTTTCTATCAACGAGCGTCCAGCTCACGAAGGTATCAACCCAGCAACAAAGCAGAAGATTCAGATTCCAGCAAAGAAGGTAGCAAAGTTCAAGGCTGGAGCAGAATTGGCAGATGCTGTTAACAAATAAATTGTAAACTATTTACAATAGTATAAGAGGCGAGCCTTGCAAGGTTCGCCTCTTCGATTGTTTTACTATTCAAGACAAAACAATAAAAGAAATGACATATTCCTCATTGCTTATCATTCCCGTCTCTCAATATCCTAACTAGCTTCCCATTAGGCACATCCCCTCCTAGAGCTACCCTCTCCCTCGGAGAGGGGCTGGGGGGTGAGGCCTGGGCTTGGGGAGGCCTTACCCAACCACCGGTCCAGGATTCTCTTCACTCCCCTCTCCACTCGGAGAGGGGTCGGGGGTGAGGCTTTCTTTTCCTGTTTTCCTAGCAGGATTATCCACTGACACCTCCACGGCATTTGCAGCCTCACGCATCCTATTCTTAGGAGTAAAGACAATCTTCGGTTTCTTCAGCGTGGCGGCTGTTACATCTTTCTGATTGTCCATCATCTTTGGAGGGAAATAAACACGGAGCGAACCAAGGTCGCCAAGATCAACACTAGCACCCATCTTCAATGATCGGCACGCCATCTTACCCAACGTGATAAGCGTGCTCATCACATCACCACGCGAGAGCGATGTCTCGTCCATAATCATGTCGCAAAGTGCATCAAGCGTCATGTGTTGGTTACTCTTGGGCACAGCATAGTACACCGTCTGCCCCTTCTTCTTCCCGATTGTTTGTTTCTTTGATTTTACCTCAAATTCTACCATAGTATCATTCTTTTAAATGGTTGATAATTATGTTATTAAAACTCTTTTTCTATTAGTATTCAACTGTTCGTATGTTACTATGTCTCAAAATCCTATGTACCTCTGTCTCATACAAAAGCCCCACCCCGTTAGGTTGGGGTGAGGCTATACCACGGAAGCGAGAGAACCAAATTAATACACTAGTTTTGAAAGACATTAATTTCACAATTAATATAATCGATTGTCTTATTACAGAACGTTTGAGACCCTGAATCAATCTTAAATGCTCCCGTGGTAAAAAAGAAAGCCGACCCTAAAGGAAGCCTCCCCAAGCCCCTCCGAAGGAGGGGATGTCCATAACCCAACTTACAGGCTCTCTGTCGTTTCAAACTATATCCAATAAGGACATCCCCTCCTTCGGAGGGGCTTGGGGAGGCTTTTTGAGGGGGCTTTTACCCTGCCTGTGGTCCAGTGTGGTCTTCACTCCCCTCTCCTTTCGGAGAGGGGTCGGGGGGGAGGCTTTTTTTCTTCCTAGCAGGATTATCCACCGACACCTCCGCAGCATGAGCAGCCTCACGCATTTTAGCTTTAGGCGTGAAGATAATCTTAGGAGTTTTGAGTGTGGCAGCTGTCACGTCCTTCATGTCGTCCATCATCTTTGGAGGGAAGTAAATGCGGAGCGAACCAAGGTCGCCGAGGTCAACACTGGCACCCATCTTCAATGAGCGACACGCCATCTTACCCAGCGTGATAAGCGTATTCATCACGTCACCGCGCGAGAGCGATGTTTCGTCCATAATCATGTCGCAAAGTGCGTCAAGCGTTATGTGTTGGTTACTCTTGGGAACAGCATAGTACACTGTCTGCCCCTTTTTCTTCCCGATTGTTTGTTTCTTTGATTTTACCTCAAATTCTACCATAGTATTTACTTTTAAATGGTTGATAATTATGTTGTTAAAACTCTTTCTCTATTGGTATTCAACACTTCAAATCAAGGGTGTTTAAAGACTCGTCATCAAGGGTGTTTAACACTGTTGACCAAGGGTGTTAAACACCCTTGACCGTAGGTATTAAACACCCTTGAAGCCCATTGTCTATGTCCTATTTCAATCACCTTACGGCGTTGTCCGAGGTGGAGCTTCTTAGAGGGCGACACCTGTAAAAGGGCAAGCGCACGGACTACTCGAACCCGCCGACCCTGAATCCGCTGACGCGGTTGCGGCTGTTCACGCCGAAGCCACCACTGTTGAAGTTCAGGCTGTACGCGCTGCCGCTGTTCCCTGGGAGAGCACTTGACAACCAATAGTAGCCGGTGACGCCAACGAAGTACAGCTGACCAGAGACGTAGTAACCCAAGGCGGGCAGGTAGAAATATTTGTTTGCATCGGCTGCGGAAGGAAGTGTATGAGATGCTGACCAACTTTGATAGTTTAAGTTAGTTCGCCAATCGATTCCATCGACAGCCGTGTTGGCATTGAATCCGCTTATGTATGCTTTCTTCTTAAACCACATGCCACCTTTATATAAATGACCCATAGTTGTCCATAATTCGTCATTGTCCCAACAAGGATCGCCATTTGCGGCGTACCATGTCATCTCGTTTACGTTAGGAAGACCTGCGCAACTCTGGGTAGCGTCGAAGCGACCTGAACCACCACCCCCGTGGTACCGACGAGAGTCAGTGTAGATCTGGGCGTAGTTTGATGAACTGTTACCATTAAGGGTTGGCTGACCTGCGTTTCCTGGTAAGTGCTTTGTCCATTCGTAACCTTTCCAATATTGTTCCTGTGCGTCCCACATATAGTAATGGTCGCCGTCGTAATCGTGCACGTCAAGGTTGGCAGTGATGTTATAATACTTGTTCTGCTCAAAGTTCTTTGAAGAAAGGACCTTAGTGATAGTTCCCTCAACATTGGTGGCAATATCTTTCACCCAATAACGAATCTTTAAGGTGTGTGTGCCTGGCTTAATTACCATATAAGCACCATTAGTGGCTGCACTGGCTGTGCTATTAGTCAAAGGGAAACCATTAGCATAAGTACCGCTACCACCTAGTTCAACTGTAATCTGCTTGCCAGTGCCCGTTCCTGTGAGTTCGCCTGTTGTTGGGTTGAGGGTGTAAGTATCGGTAATATCATCAGCGGAATTTACCTCTACCTTGGTTAAGTAACATTTGTTCAGAACCGTGTTGCTAGTGCGTGGCAAGAAGAGGAGGTAAGCTGCCTTATGGTCTAAGGTAAAAGCGAACTGCTGTTTACCTGGTACTTTAGTTGCTGTTGCCATTCCGCAATCACCTGCTGCACCGAAGTGAGTGGTTGTGTTTGGCTCTGCTTGGCTTTGGCTGGCAGCGATAACAGCTTGGTCATTGCTACCGCCTTGACCTGGATAATAAACCTCGTATGACGTGTGGGCTGTGTAAGTGCCAGGCACTTTGAACTTAAAGTTATCTGTCTTACCTGTTGGTGAGTTGCTACTTGCGTTCCATGAACCGTTATCGTCCTTTACATAAATCTTATCTCCTTGCTCCCAAAAGAACTTACCGTCGCTCTCCATTGAGGTGCGGGTTGTGGGAGTGCCTGCTGCAAAGGTCGTCAAATTCTTGTCGTCGTTAGGTATTGTTGGGTTCTGTGCTACATCATCGTTCGCGCAAGAACCGATTGTCAAAGCCATGCTGCATAATGCCATCAATGACAAAAGCCCTGACTTGAATGAATGTCTTTTCATTGTTTTCTTCATTTTCTTTGTTTGCTTGTCGTAAGTCTGTACTTACGTTCTTTACTTTGTTAATAACTCTCTGTTAGTCTTCCCATGCTGGGTTTTCTTCTTCCTCTTCTTCAGACAACCATCCTGGTGCTTGCTTTGCATCACCAAAGGTTCCACCTGACTGTGCAGGATTATGCTGACTGGGGAAAGACGTATCCATCAAATTAGTGGTCTCGTTCATTTGGATTATCATGCAACTGGGTGCAGAATAATCCCTTTTAGTTTGTTCTTTTCTCATAACTTTCTTGATTAAAATAGCTGTTATTTCATTCTTATTTTGCTCTAAATCGAGTTCACAAAAGGGCATAAAAAAACGAACAAAGGAAACTCTTGAAAGTCCTTTGTTTACAGGGGTTACGGCACGCTTCGCGCGCGCGTATGAGAGAAGAAAAAATGTGTTATTAGACGCTAGGTGCGAATGTGTGTGTGTGTGTGTGTGTGTGTTAGCAAATTATTTGGATTGACCAAAGATAAAGTGCAAAAAGATGCAAAGAACTTGATAATTCTTTGCAGTACTTCGTTCACTTGATATGTCATTGCTAATTCTTTCACGGCGGCAAAGGTAAGAAGAATAAATTAAAGGAGCAAGGAAAAGAGGAAAAGTCTTCTCTAGGACACCTAAATTTTACTAGAAGTCCTAGAGAAGACTATGCGAAATTAGAGGAACTAGACGCATCACTAGCCATAGTACTTTACATGATTCCAGTCTGCTTATCTTCTTGACGTTCTATTCGCTTTTCAATCTGCTTATAAGCCTTACCCTTCGACAATCGCCACGTAAAGTTAAGCCCTATCATATTACCCAAGTCTCTATTACGTTCTATTTCACTCTTATGTAGATATGCGTTGAGGAGCTGTGACTTATACATTCGTGGATGCTGTTGGAAGACGTGTTGCACATCGAGAGAAAGACTGCAATTCCCCCAACTATAACTTATTGCCAAATAACTAAACGCTCCATTATGCCCTAATCTCTCTCCTTCTAAGAACCTCCAACCATTATCTGCATATCCTTGCAACGTCCATTTACCAAGGTAAGCCTGCACACTTCCACCATAAGTGTAGCTGGTGAGATAATGACGATAAAGACTACAAACATTAAAATAACGGTTAATTCCACCCGTCAATGTCACTGATAAGTGTTCAGGAATAAGCTCATACTTCAAATTATCTTGCACATGGAACAAGCTAATACTCCCCATGTTCTGTTGCGAATAAAGGAACTCATCCGATGCAGTTCGCTCATATCTTGCCATATTACAATGCAAGTTTCGCCGATACTCCATGTACATACTGTTCGACACCCGATCACCATAATAATCTAAACTCATCGTATGTTGAATGACGCGTGAGGGCTTCAAGGCTGGATTACCCACAGTCCATTCACGACTATTATTCCTTATTCGCATATCAGAAACCATTGCGTAAGGCGAAACTCGGCGATAAGTTTGAAAAGCGTAACCCACATTTAGTCCTTTCAGAAGCATATACTTTAATGTAACCTTCGGTCGCAACGTCCAATAATTATAATCATAACTGGCTTGAGAATAGGTTTTGTTTGCCACTCCAACGCCCAGAGAATAACTCAACTGCTGCCACTTTCCTTTTAACTCAGAGAAAAGATAGAGTTCACCAAGGTGCATCTTATTCAGTGCATCAACATCCCCTGTATAATGATTACGCGTGTATTTCTGCATGTGTTGCAAGCCAGCAGAGAGCGTGAAAGGCTCCAATTTGTTTTCATAAATAGCCTCACTCTGAACCGACCAAGTATCTCCATCTACATTATAAGTATAAGGTGTTCCCTCACCCTGCCTCACGTACTTATCCGTGTAGATAGCTGTTCCAACAACGTTCGCCGTTACACTCTGATGATTCCCTAGCTTATGAAAGAAGTAAAGATCGATAACTGGCGTAAAACGACTCGACTTATTCACATCTTGATAAGCCTGTGTTAGCGTCCCATCCATTAATTGATAATCAGAGAAACAACTAGGAGTATTCATTCCAAAGGTCGATAACGTGGCTTGGAAAACATAGGAGGCAGAATCGGCAAGGCTATACTTCATCTGAAGTCGATTACCCAAAGCTCTATCCCTACCAGCCGTTTGCTTACGTGTAACAAGATAATGACTACCATTATTTAATAGGTAATCTGCCGTCTCTGAAGTACGCCCATTACGGAAGTCCCGATAGGAGAAGTTATAAGAAAAGGACAGTTCCGAATTTTTATGATTTAGCTTTGTATAGATGGTATTATCCGTATTCCACGCTGTTAGCGTGTGTGTTAAGTCTACGCCAACGACGTATCCACCTATGTTCCTTTTCGTTTTTATATCAATAACATAAGCTATATTCTCCCCGTATCTGACACCCGGATTATCGATGAAATCAATGTTTTTCACAAGTTTAGGGTCTAAGGAGAGCATTTCCTCCTTATCTATTACAACTCCATTCAGCCTTAACTGCACCGCACCATTATTCATTAAAGCAGTAACAGCATGGCTCACAGGATCTACCCGAACGTGTGGTAACGATAGTTTACTTAGCAAACTATATCCATTCGTGGATGCTTTACGCTGTGTATCAGACGGAATAATCAACAGACCATCCACCTTTGTTAGCACTCGAGCAGCCTCAACAGTAACCTCATTCAGCTGCACCTCCTTCGGTTCTTTTGCATTCTTCACCTCTTCTTGGGCTCCAACTGGTAGCACCAAGAAGCCTAACAGCAATGTACATAATACTTTCTTCATAGCTTGAATATTTTGAATCAAAGGTAATTCCAACACTGTTCAAGTGCAAAAAATAAGACTGACATCTGTCTGACAATAGCTTTTCTCTATTGCCTTTAACACTTCCAAGGATTATTCACCTTATAAGTATTTGAGTCGATAGCCACCTCCCTTCTCTGCCGTAATGGTCAATCCACAATGCTCACTAACAACAGGCTTCAAGCGACGAATCAGTGTGTAAAGTGTCTCACTGGCATCGGGTTTCTTCGGCCAAAGGCTTTCACAAATGGTAATCTTTGATAATTTCATATCACCAGAAGCCATAAACAACTCCATTAACTGGTGCTGCATAGGTGTAAAAGGAATCTCTTTCCCCTGCACATCACGGAAGGAATGCTCTAAAGGGACGTAGGTCATACTTCCAAAAAACATTCTCCCAGCCCCATTCCGACGCCAATAAACAACAGAAAAGAGCATCCATAACATGGCAGATAAGGTGAGGAACAAAGCTAAACGTTGGTCAGATAATCCCCAAATAGTACCAAATGAACAATCAGCATAGCTTTGGAACATCAGAGAATGCCGTCCTTTCTGCCATTGATAACGCTGACTACACAAGGAATAATCGTTCTTTTCGAGTGCATAAGATACAAATGACCGACTCTTCAAGTCCTTTATTCGCAAATGCTCACGGTAGTTTTGTATCGTATCAGGCGTTATCCATGCTTCACGCTTCACTGCAAGTGTCTTCTCCAAAGCCTGATTCATGTCCTGCACAATAGCCGTTTCTGCACAACGATAACTGTTTATGCTCGTACACATAGCTGACAACACCAATAAAAGAAATACTATTACGGAAGAGATAGGTTTCATAAGCAAAGGAATTAAATAACTGAATAACAGGCATAAAAGTATGTGATTCGCAAATATAAGTCTTTTTTTCTTTACCTCCAAATCTATCCAAAGTAAATGTTGCTATATATATAATAGGTGTAACAAACAAGCACACGCAAGTACAGAACACCTATAAAAAGAATCGTTAAGAGTTGCTGATAATACAAAAAAACATTACCTTTGCACGTGTGATTGTCCTATGGTGTAATGGTAGCACTACAGTTTTTGGTTCTGTCAGTGGTGGTTCGAATCCGCCTGGGACAACTCTTTTAGATAAGAGTTCTTTGAATATCAGTACTTTCAAAGAGCCTTATCTCAAGTATAATTAACTAAATCCATTTATTACCTAAAGTAATAACTCGTGAGCTTTCAACTATTGTGTAAGATGTTTATCACAATCTTCTTGAATCAAAATAAGCACATATAAGACTGTTCACACCTATAAGAAAGAAACAAATAACAAGCTCTCTGAATAATTAAGTCACACATTTTTATAACCCTTAAACACCTACAACAATGTCACAAAGATTCTGTTCTAATTGCGGAGCACCTCTTTCTCCTGGTGCAAAACATTGCTCTAGCTGTGGAAATGCTATACCTTCAGAAAATACTGCACAGCCTTATCCACCTGTACAAGATGCGTATCAACGCCCACAATACACCCCACAGCCATCTGGCAATAACGACATGGTCAAAGTCTTAATTGGTATTCTTATCGTCCTTGTCATGGCTGGTATCGGTCTTGGAATATGGCTTTTTGCAGGGAAGAGTAAGGAGCCTGTGTCACAGGAAACTAATGTACAACAAGAGACTATCAAAGAGATGAAGGCTTCAAACGACTCGATGAAGGCTTCATACGACCAACTCAAGAAACAGATAGAAAAGAAGAGTAAGGAACCTGTAAAGGTGCAATATGTTAAAGAAAAGCCTACATCTGTTTCACCATCAGAGGCTACTCGTGTTGTTATCAATGGTGTTGGTGTACGTATGCGCATAGGACCTGGAAAGGAATATGGCTTTTTGCAGTATTATAATGGCAAGGCTTACACAGTATCAAAAGGTACATCTCTACCTTTCTTAGGGGCATACGGCAATTGGTATAAGGTGCTTTTCGAAGACGGGGAATACTATGTTTCAGCCGACTTCGCCTACCTTAGATAATAAAGAACATGATATCTATCCATTAAATAACTGCGGTCGGCAAGAACAAAAGATGCTCTTTCCGACCGTTATAGTATATATCTATCAGGAATAAAGGTTATCATTAGATCATCAAAACATGCTTCTTTGCATTCTTAGGAGGCATGAATAACATACTCAAAAAAGGTTTTATACAAAATGAGAAAGTCAATGTTTATAGGTCTTTTAGCAGCTCTAACAGCTGTTTCTATCGTTTCTTGCGGTGGAAAAAAAGACAAAGAGAACAATAACGAAGGGCAAGGTGCATCCATGAGCGTCAATGCCAATGGGCTTGCTGTTGCTAAAGACGACAAGGCGGCAATAGAAGGTTTACCTTATTCAGGCAATGCTATCAAGGAAGAAGTAGTACTTGATTATGGCAATCGCACCATTCGCACAACGCCAGACACAAGCCTTAGCTTTAAAGATAAGGTCAAAGACAAGAAGAAACTCTTCATTGTTATGTCGAAGAAAGACTATTATCTCTATGTTTACGAGCCACAAGGTAAGGACACAACACTCATTGCTCGCTATGATTGTGCCTTCTCTTTGAAGAAAGGACAAAAGGAGAAAGAGGGCGATATGCGCACTCCGCATTGTACGATAGATAACCCTTTCCAAGTCCAACAGATTGTTTCTGCCTCTAACTGGGAGCATGACTTCGGTGATGGTCGTGGTAAAATCAAGAGTTACGGGGACTATTTTCTACGTCTAAAAACGCCTGGGCACAGTGGAATTGGTATCCATGGAAGTACAAACAACCGTGAGAGTGTACCCGGAAGGGCTAGTGAAGGCTGCATAAGACTAAAGGATGAGGACATAAAAGACCTAGCCGAAAACTATGCAACAGAGGGTATGAAGGTTGTTATCAAGGCTGAAAACGTAGACGATTACCCCTTTGAAATTCATGCAATGAAGCGTCAGAAGATTGAACGTAAGCGTCACTTCGATGCTACAAAGACATTGACCAACGAACAGATAGCAACTGCCACAGCAAAGACTGGACGTGTGAAGACTTCTGATAAGACAGAGCCTAAGGAAGACAAGAAGCCTATCTCAAAAGAAGAATTGCGTATCGGTGGGGGTAAGATTCCTAATGAGAAAGGTGTACACATTGGTGGTGGGAAACTCACTGCACCAGAGAAAAAGTAAGAACATGGGCTTTTTAAGAAAGATTTTCACGTTGTTCTCTGTTGCTTTCTGCCTTAGTATCGAAGCGCAGACACTCCCTTATTCACCCGACAACATCTGCGAGAAACAGGTGGTTGTGCATGGACAGAAAACGACACGGGCACCAGCTGATGTCTCCATATCGCTCGGCGCAGAGAATAAAAACAACTGTTTCATTGTTATATCGAAGAAAGATTACTACTTATATGTTTATGAGAAGAGGTTAGATGACACTATTCTTGTAGCAAGATACGATGCTTGTTTTGCAGTAAACAGGGGTAATAAGACTCGAACAGGCGATATGCGCACTCCGCATTGCACACCTTCTATTCCTTCCTTCAGCATATCACAGATATGTAATGCAGCCTCTTGGAAGCACGACTTCCGTGATGGTCGAGGCAACATATTGGCTTATGGACCTTATTTCCTGCGTTTGAACATAGGGACAGGAAACCGAAGTATAGGCATACATGGCAGTACGAATAACAGAGAGAGTGTACCAGGATTAGCCAGCGAAGGCTGTATAAGACTGAAAGATGAGGATGTTCGCGACCTTCGAAACCGATATGCTTTTGTCGGGATGAAGGTGATTATCAAGGCAGAAGATGTCGACGACTATCCTTATGAGGTACGAGCGATGGAGCAACTGGGCGAACCCCGATTGCGACACTTCCGTCCACAAACAATCAAAACATCAACAACAAACACACAACGTCAGCTTCCGCAAGGCGTACTTATTAAACAATAACAACAATGGTTCTTAACTATATCTGGATTGCATTATTTGTAATTGGCGTCCTCGTGGGCGTTATCAAACTCATATTCATGGGTGATTACGATGCCTTACCAGCAATGATGGACTCCACATTCGAGGCTTCGAAGGTTGGATTTGAAATGACATTAGGACTGACAGGCACACTTACTCTATGGATGGGAATGCTGAAGATTGGCGAAGATAGTGGCTTGGTGCAACGCTTAGCCAACTTTCTTAGTCCCGTACTCACCAAACTCTTCCCTGATATACCTAAGGGGCACCCTGCGTTGGGATCGATATTTATGAACTTCTCTGCCAATATGCTGGGACTTGATAATGCTGCAACTCCTGTGGGACTAAAGGCTATGCAGGAGTTACAAAGCCTTAATCCGAAGAAAGACACAGCAAGTAATCCGATGATAATGTTCCTCGTTTTAAATACTTCTGGTCTAACGATTATCCCCGTATCTATCATGGCTTACAGGGCAAAAGCAGGTGCTGCCGACCCGACAGATGTGTTTATTCCAATGTTACTCGCCACCTTGTGTTCCACACTCGTGGGTCTTTTGGTCACGTCTATATACCAGAAAATCAATCTATTCAATAAGGCTATCCTCACCGCAGCGGCTGTTGTTGCAGCATTGGTAGCAGGACTCTTCACTGCAATTCATGGTATGGATACCGAACAAACGCAGCATTTTTGTCGCATCCTCACCAGTTGCATTATGTTAGGAGCCATCATTCTCTTCATCTATGCAGGCTGGCGGAAGAAGTTGAACGTCTATAACTCATTCATAGAAGGAGCCAAAGGCGGATTCAAAGTGGCGGTTACTCTGATTCCTTATTGCATAGCCATCCTCGCAGCTGTAGGTGTTTTCCGTGCATCAGGAGCACTCGATATGTTTCAAGACACTATCAAAGCGGGTGTAGAAATGCTCGGAATGAATAGCGATTGGGTAAGTACTCTCCCTGTAGCATTGATGAAGCCACTCAGTGGACCGGGTGCGCGAGGGATGATGTTAGAGTGTTTTAACTCATTCGGAGTCGACTCTTTCATCGGACATACAGCCAGTATCTTACAAGGAAGCACAGACACAACCTTCTATATCCTAGCTATTTACTTCGGAAGCGTGGGTATTAAGAAATACAGATATTCAGTGGTTTGTGGTGTCATGGCGGACATTGCAGGTATGGTTGCAGCCGTTCTTTTCAGCTACTTCTTCTTTGCTTAATGTAAGAACACGGCAAAAAAGTAGGAAGAATATTTGATTATAACATACAAAAGTATTACCTTTGCATCGCAATTGTCCTATGGTGTAATGGTAGCACTACAGTTTTTGGTTCTGTCAGTGGTGGTTCGAATCCGCCTGGGACAACGTTAAAATCCGCTGATTCTAGTTGAGTCTGCGGATTTTTTTGATTACACTAACAAACTAAATTACTATCTTTTATGAATTACCTAACAAGTAAACTCAACAAGACTTTTTTGTTTTTAACGATGTTATTAGGCTGTTGTTTGAACTCACAAGCAGGCAATCGTGACTCGTTAGCACTGACTCCTCCAATGGGATTCATGACTTGGAACAAGTATGGAGAGGATATTAACGAGCAATTAATACGACAAATTGCAGACAAGATGGCGGCTGATGGCTATGCAGATGCAGGCTATCAATACATCTTTATTGACGATGCTTGGCAGGGAGGACGTGACAAACGCAATAACATTATACCTGATCCTGTGAAGTTCCCAAGCGGTATGAAGGCTTTAGCTGACTATGTTCATAGTCGTGGATTAAAGCTCGGTATCTATTCAGATGCAGCTCCTTTGACCTGTGCTGGCTATACTGCAAGTTATAACTTTGAGGAACAAGACGCAAAGACCTTCGCTGAGTGGGGAATGGACTACCTGAAATACGACTATTGTCACGCTCCTTCTGATAGTGCAGTTGCCCACGAAAGATACAAACGAATGGGTGATGCGCTGGAGAAATCAGGGCGAAAAATAGCTCTCGGAGTGTGCGAATGGGGACAACTCAACCCCGAACTATGGGCAAGACAGGCTGGTGGTTCGCTGTGGAGAATAAGCTATGACGTGCGAGATATGTGGAAGGACATAGTGAAACAAGGCGGTATGGGCATTTTAGACATCATCGACATCACCGAACCTCTTTACTCTTTTGCTGGCCCGGGACACTGGAATGACATGGACATGCTGATTGTTGGACTTGAAGGAAAAGGCGGTCCGTCAAGCGATTTAGGGGGTATTGGCTGTACATATACGGAGTATCAGACCCAAATGTCTATGTGGTGTATGTTCGCCTCGCCCTTGGCTATGAGTCACGATATACTCAATGAGAATGCTGCAACACGTCGAATCCTACTCAACAAAGAGATTATTGCCATCAACCAAGACGCACTTGGCAAGGCAGCTCGGCTTGTTCAGCGCATTAGAGAGTGCCGTGTTTATCATCGTCAACTGACGAATAACCGACAGGCAATAGCTATTATGAATCCTTCTGACAAAGCTCAACGCATTAGCTTGCCCTTATCTTTCCTTGGCAAGAGTGCCAAATACGACTTTAGAGATGTTTGGGAACACAAGAACACATCGGTTAAGAAAGCATGGGAAGGTAAGTTAGAAGCCCACGAAACAAAAGTATTTGTCGTTACAGAAAAGTAATATTCTGACCATAAGAAAGGCTTGATACAAATTCGTATCAAGCCTTTTTTTATTGCAACAAACACTCATTTAAAATCCATCTTAACCATCTACAGGATTATTACAAGTGCTTTGGAGAAGTATTACAAAGCACTTGGAGAAGTATTACAGAAGTCTTGTAATAATCTGGAGAACCATGAATTGGATTAGAGGACATAAAGGAATGGAGGGATAAACACGATGTTTACCCCTCCACAGTCATATTTCATAATGTTTAGTCAACCTATAAGCGCAAATGAGAGAATTAGATCTTACCCACGAGATCAATGCTTGGCTTCAATGTCTTTGCGCCTCTCGTCCATCTTGCTGGACAAACTTCTCCATCGTGAGTAGCAACAAATTGAGCTGCTTCAACCTTACGCACTAACTCTTCTGCATTGCGTCCTATGCTGTTATCTTGTATCTCTGCAACCTTGATACGGCCTTCTGGATCCACTAAGAATGTGCCACGATAAGCCAAACCCTCATCCTCTTTGTAAACACCAAAGCCACGGCTCAATACGCCTGTTGGGTCAGCAAGCATGGTGTACTTAATCTTCTTGATGCTTTCAGATGCGTCATGCCATGCCTTGTGAACGAAGTGTGTATCGCAACTAACCGAGAATACCTCAACACCCATAGCCTTTAATTGCTCGTACTTATCAGCAAGATCCTCTAACTCAGTAGGACATACGAATGTAAAGTCAGCTGGATAGAAGAAGAACAAAGCCCACTTGCCTTCGATATCCTTGCTTGATACGCTCTTAAACTGTCCGTCTTGGAAGGCTTGAACACTAAATTCTGGTGCTAATGAATTGATGATTGGTTCCATATATGAATATACTTTAATTATGAGAAAATATTTTGTTTTGTGATGCAAAGATAGATTTTCTATTTGTCGTGACCAACTGATTATTTCTATCAGATGATAGAGAAAATCTATAAAGGGCATTAAGAGTATTGAAAATGAAGTACTTACAGCGTGTAAGTAGTCGTCAATAATAATTGAGAATATTGATACCTAAAAATCATGATTATCATTTGTTTTTAGATTTATTACAGGCTAAGTCAATCCGAGTTCGGCTTTTTATTCCTATATTTGTTGCATTCTTTATAGCTCAATAAGACAATGACACTACAGCAATTAGAATATGTTATGGCACTGTATCGGCTCAAACATTTTGCAAAAGCCGCCGATGAGTGCAACGTAACACAGCCTACTCTGAGTTCGATGATACAAAAGTTAGAGAATGAGTTGGGCGTTAAGATCTTCGATAGAAAACAGCAACCCATACAGCCAACAAAGGCTGGTAGGGTGGTGATAGAGCATGCGTGGAAGGTTCTCTCACGTGCAAAGAAACTAAAACAGACGATAGAAGAGGAGCAGAAAACGCTTACGGGAACCTTTGAAGTGGCTGTTTTGCCAACGATAGCACCTTATCTTATCCCACGATTCTTCCCTCAGTTGATGAAAGAACACCCTGAAATGGATGTGAGAATAACGGAGATGAAGACGGATGAAATGTGCCGTGCGATCAGAAAAGGGAATATTGATGCAGGGATATTGGCGCAGGTGAGTGGTTTGGAAGAGATGAATTGCACCACACTCTACCATGAACAGTTCTTGGCTTATGTAGCGAAAGAGGATCCATTGTACGCTTGTAAGTTCATACGACCAGCCGATCTGTCAGGAGAATACCTATGGTTATTGGACGAAGGGCACTGTTTTCGTGATCAACTCGTTAAGTTTTGCCATCTTAAATCGGCTTCATTGAGTAAGAAGAGTTACAATCTCGGGAGCATAGAAACCTTTATGCGCATTGTTGAAAATGGTAAAGGGGTGACGTTTATACCGCAATTAGCATTGCCACAACTCAATGAAGAGCAACGCAAACTGGTGCGTTCTTTTGCCCATCCTGTGCCTTCGCGTGAGATTGTTATGATGACTTCGCCTAACTTCATACGGCATACATTGTTGGAGATGTTGGTGAATCGAATCCGAGAATCAATACCTGAAGAGATGAAGAAATAGAGATTTTGGACTGACGAAAATAGACTTTTAGAAACGAAAAAGGCTGCATCAAATATCCAACAAACGATTGGAAACATTTGATACAGCCTTGTTCTTTATAGATAGAAAATGCGTTCTTGTGAATTACTTGAACTGATTTTCAACGATTTCACTCAATACTTCCTTGATATCTAAGCCTGCTGCACGCACCTGTTGAGGGATGAAACTGGTGGCAGTCATGCCTGGGGTGGTGTTAATCTCAAGCATATTGATAACGTCATTGCCCTCTTTATCCTTCGAGATGATATAGTCAATGCGGATGATACCATTGGCATGAAGGATGTCATAAATGCGACTGGTTTCTGCTGCTACACGCTTTGCAGTGTCGGGATTGATACGTGCTGGGGTTATTTCCTGCACCTGTCCGTTGTATTTCGCATTGTAATCAAAGAACTCATTGCTGGTTACTACTTCCGTAGCAGGGAACACAATGGACTTATCTTTAGTCTTATAAACACCTTGCGAGATCTCTGTTCCATCCAAGAAACCCTCTATCATGACCTCATCACTCTCCATAAATGCAACGCGAAGGGCTGGTGCTAACTGGTCAATGTTCTTTACCTTTGATACACCAAAGCTACTTCCATCAGCGGCGGGCTTAACGAAACAAGGCATACCAAGACGTTTTTCGATTTCCTCCTCATTGTATTCTTCACCGCGACGAAGCAATATGCTGTCTGCAACATTTACCCCGAAACCACGGAGATAATTGTTCAGAACGTACTTATCGAAGGTTAATGCCTCGACTAAAACGCCTGATGTTGAATAAGGAAGGTGTATCAAATCGAAGTAACCTTGCATGATTCCATTCTCACCAGGGGCTCCATGAATGGTAATATACGCATAGTCGAACTCTATGTGTTTACCATTTTCGATAAAAGAAAAGTCGTTCTTATCAATAGGAGCAGATGTCCCATCCTCTAACTCAACGTGCCAATCAATGCCTTTAACATCTACGATATATATATTATAACGTTCCTTGTCAAAGAAAGAATACAATCCTTGTGCTGAATGCATTGATACATCATGTTCTGATGAGTCACCACCACATACGATGGCAATCGTTCGCTTCAAATCTTTCATTATACCTGTTTATTTAGTTCTATCTAACTGTTCCTGTCTTTCTCATTATGTTCTTGAGAGATAGAAACCTGTTTTACTTATCTTATCATGTACTATTACTGATTGTCAATACCTGTATGCCCATTGATAAACTCACGCCACTTCGTTATCAGTGAGGCTAAGTCTTGAGGCAAGTCACTCGTGAAATCCATTTGTTGACCAGTAACCGGGTGGACGAAACCAAGTGTTCGGGCATGGAGTGCTTGACGATTACAAAGGGTCAAGCAGTTGCGTATGAAGGCTTTATAAGAGCTTGATCTCTGACCGCGAAGGATCTCTGTTCCACCATAACGTTCATCTCCAAACAGGGGGTGACCGATATGTTTCATGTGTGCACGAATCTGATGTGTACGTCCCGTTTCAAGTATACATTCGATGAGAGTTGTATAGCCGAAACGCTCAAGAACACGGTAATGAGTGACGGCAGGCTTGCCTATCTCTGAATCAGGAGGGAATACGGTCATGCGA
This sequence comes from Prevotella sp. oral taxon 306 str. F0472, assembly GCF_000257925.1. Taxonomy (NCBI): domain Bacteria; kingdom Pseudomonadati; phylum Bacteroidota; class Bacteroidia; order Bacteroidales; family Prevotellaceae; genus Prevotella; species Prevotella sp. oral taxon 306. Next base: position 90,148 of record NZ_AJIN01000009.1, on the reverse strand, counting down.
AGCCTGTCCTTTGGATCACGTGCTATATTACCTTCTATACGCCCTTCATCAGCTGTTAGATTACCCCAAACGAGGGCATTGTAACTGCGATGGGTAGTCTTATTAAAGAACTGTTTACCTAATATTGTCTTCGCATCAGGGGTCTTGGCAATCACCAATAAACCGCTTGTGTCTTTGTCAATTCGGTGCACTAACCCAACCTCTGGGTCGTTTGGGTCAAATGAAGGTAAGTCCTTCAAGTGCCAGGCAATAGCGTTAATCAATGTTCCATGAAAGTTCCCTGCACCTGGGTGAACGACTAATCCTGCAGGCTTATTGACCACCATTAAAGCATTGTCCTCATATACGATATCCAACGGAATATCCTCTGCTTCAATGGTGTTATCATGCTTCGGTCTGTCAAGCATCAGTGTGATTGTATCCTCTGGACGTACCTTATAATTGCTCTTAACAGGTGCTCCATTCACATGAATGAAGCCCGCATCGGCAGCTTTCTGAATACGATTACGACTGGAGTGTTGCATACGCTCGAATAGAAACTTATCTATTCTCACAGGCACCTGACCTTTATCAACTTCTACACGGAAGTGTTCGTACAACTCGCCATCACCCTCTTCTGACTCTGTGGAAGTCAGTAAGTCATCAGATAGCTCATCGTCATATAGCATTTCCTCGTCCGTTCTCATCATTCCTTATTCTGTCGGTTTCGTTGATGAAGGGTCAGCAGGTAAACCTGAATGAGAGGAAGAATTAGAACTACCAGAGCCTGACTTCCCTCGTTCATCCTTTATTTCATTGCCGTTCTCATCTACTGGCACTTCCACATACTCATAAACTTCATCATACTTCGGACGCTTCTGCTCCACTTCAACATCTTCATATTCTGACTCGTTCAAACCTGATGTATCAGTTATTTCTCGTGTACCATCTCCTACCTGTAAGACAATCACAGCATCTGCAGGTACACGATCGCCAGCTTGCACATGTTTGCCATTTACAAGAATACCATATATCCAGTCTTTCTCACCTGGTATATATTCAGGCTCACCAACTTTGAATCCCATAGATAATAACTGGGCTTGCGCTTCACGCAATGAGTTATTGTCTATGATGTCAGGAATAATCAATGAAGGCGCACTGGCAGCGTTAATTGTAACATAGATAACGTGTGTGGACTTAACGCGCTTACCACCAACTGGAGATTGCTCAAGTATGCAATCAGGAGGAAGATCCTTAACATATCCAGTGTCGGTAACCTCTATCTTTAGTCCAACCTTATCCATGATATCAACCGCATCATCGTATTGTTTATGAATAACGTTCGGCACCACGATGGATTCACCGTGTAAGGTATAGTAGTCAAGACCGAACTTAACTCCTATTGCCAACAATAGAACAAGTATCACGATAGCAAGAATATTGCCCCAGATATATGTGCTATTAAACTTATGGAAGAATTCTCTTGATGTCATCAATCTAATTAACTGACCTTAATAATAGATGTGGCAAAGGTAGACAAAAAAACGGAAAGAAGCAAAGATTACCCTCTACTTCTTTCCGCTTCTGCGCTAAATCCCTATGGGAAAAGCGTTCTCGTTCTTACTTACCGTGATGTTCGTCAGAAACAGTTAACTTCTTACGACCCTTGGCACGACGTGCTGCTAATACGCGGCGACCATCCTTTGTAGCCATTCTCTCACGGAAACCGTGCTTGTTTACACGACGACGATTGTGAGGCTGAAATGTTCTTTTCATTGTTCTTATCCTATTTTATTGTTATTATGCGAACTCTTTTCGACAGGATAAGACCTGTCGTTACGGGTTGCAAAATTACTTAATCTTTTTGAATTAACCAAAGAAACCATGTTTTTTACGCCTTTTATTTATGTTTTTCCTATAATTTCTGTAACTTTGCAGCGCTTTAAGTAGATTAAAGAGAACAAAAAGTAACAAATTAGATATTAGTAAATTATGATTAATTCACAGGAAATTAAGATTGGAACTTGTATCCGTCTTGATGGCAAGATTTGGACTTGTATCGACTTCCAACATCGTAAGCCAGGTAAAGGTAACACCGTCATGATTACCAAACTGAAGAATGTTGCTGATGGTCGAGTACTAGAGCGCACATTCCAGGTAGGTTTCAAGCTCGAGGATGTACGCGTTGAACGTCGCCCATATCAGTACCTTTATCAGGATGCAACTGGTTACATCTTCATGAATCAGGAGACTTTTGAGCAGATTCCTATCCCTAAGCACCAGATTACAGGTTCTGACTATATGAAAGAAGGTGACGTTGTTGAGGTTGTTACTGATACATCAGATGGTACGATCCTTCTTGCTGAAATGCCTGTTAAGACAACGCTTACTATCACTCACAGTGAGCCAGGTGTAAAGGGTAACACTGCAACAAATGCAACTAAGCCTGCAACACTTGAGACTGGTGCTGTCGTTCGTGTACCATTGTTCATCAATGAGGGTGAAGTCATCCAGATCGATACTCGCGATGGTAGTTACCTGGGACGCGTTAACGCCTAAGCCTCTTCTGCCTCGCAAGAGATAAACGACAAAACAATAAGAAAGACCATTTCTGAACTCCTTTCGAGTAAAGAAATGGTCTTTTTTGTATAGCCTCCCCAAGCCCCTCCGAAGGAGGGGATGTCCCTAACCCTACTTACATGCTTTCATTCGTTTCAAACTATATCCAATATGTTTCTTTGCTTTACCATGTCTTCAAAACCTATGTCATTGAAAAATATGTCTCTTTGTCATTCTGTCTAAAACTCTGTTACTAACGTCTTATGTTCCTCTGTTACTCTGTCTTCAAAGCCTATGTTCTTCTGTCTTACACAAAAGCCCCACCCCGTTAGGTTGGGGTGAGGCTGTGTACCACGGAAGCGAGAGAACCAAATTAATACACTAGTTTTGAAAGACATTAATTTCACAATTAATATAATCGATTGTCTTATTACAGAACGATTGATACCCTGAATCAATCTAAAAATGCTCCCGTGGTAAAAGCCTCCCCAAGCCCCTCCAAAGGAGGGGATGTCCCTAACCCTACTTACATGCTTTCAGTCGTTTCAAACTATATCCAATAGGGACATCCCCTCCTTTGGAGGGGCTTGGGGAGGCTTTCTTTTGTGAGGGGGCTTTACCCTGCCTGTGGTCCAGGGTGCTCTTCACTCCCCTCGCCTTTTGGAGAGGGGGCGGGGGTGAGGCTTTTTTCCTCTTCATCTTTCTTCCTCAACGATTCGTAGGAGTTTGCAGCCAACTCTCGCTTCAATTCCGTTCCCGGCGTGAAGACCACACGAGGCTTAATCGTCTCGGTCTTAAAAGCTTTTTCTGTTTCCGACCCTTTACTCGACAACGTGACACGCATTGAACCGAAATTACCCAGCTGAATACTAAAACCATCACGGAGGTAATGAGGCAGACAATCAATGAAGTTATACAACACGTTCGATACATCACCACGAGTCAAGGACGAACGCCCCGCAATGTCACGTGCAATATCATCCAGCGACTTATGCCCAACGTTTACAGGGTTAGCATAAAACTTCACTTCCTCCCGCTTCTGCGGATTCTTCTTTTGAACTAATTTAAATCTCATGATTCTTAGGTTTTTAAATTATTAAATAACTATTGTTTATCATAGCGTAGGGCAGCACGCCTCCACGTCTATTCGTTGCATCTTCATGCTGCCCCATTCTATTTTCTTAACTAATTTTCCTCCTCTCACCGCTTCATTTTGTCACCCTTTCAGCATTCCCCTCCTGCCAGATGCGTATTGCCTTGCTGCCGAATACGTATCTACGTGCTGTCAGATGCGGTGAGCGTTGCTGTTAGATACGTATCTAGCAACTGCGCAATACGTATCTAGCAGTTCGTAGATACGCATCCGCCAGCACGTAGATACGGTGAGCGCAGCAACGGAATACGCATCCAGCAGAAGCCCTGTCCGTTAGGCTCCCTCCCCTTTTGGCGAGGGTTGGGGTGGGGATTCTTAGAGGGCGACACCTGTAAAAGGGCAAGCGCGAGGACTAGTCAAACCAGTCGCTCCTGCACCCGAAGTAGCGGTAGTAGTTGTACACGTAGACACTACCTGGGTCGAATTCCAGACTGTATGCTTCCCGGCTGAACCATGTGCTAGCACTCGATGCCCAATAGCAGCAGCCGAAGCCAACTCTGACCAGCTGACCATATTCGTAGTAACCCAAGGCGGGCAGGTAGAAATAATTGTTTGCATCGGCTGCGGAGGAAAGACCAGAATTGATACGACTAACATTGCCGTTGTTATATCTCTTGTCCGTTGTACGCATGTCGGTTGTACCATCGGCAGATTTCTCGGTGTCGTAATGATGCTCGGCTTGCAATACGGATTTCTTCTTAAACCACATGCCACCTTTATATAAATGACCCATAGTAGTCCATAACTCGTCTTTGTCCCAACGAGGATCGCCGTACATACAATACCAAGACAGCTCGTTAGCGTTTGGAAGGTCTTTGCATGAATGGATGGCGGGGTTGCTTATGCCGTAACCTGGGTAACTTTCGTTGTACCAACGGGGGTTAGAGGCGCTACCATACATGACAAAATTTGGTGAGGTACCGCCATTGACTGTCGGCTGACCTGTGTTGCCTGGCAAGTGCTTTGTCCATTCGTAACCATGCCAATAATTTTGCTGAGCATCCCACATGTAGTACTTTGTTCCATCGTAATCACGTGGATTAAGATTAGCTGTTATATCATGGATTGAACCTGCTGTACAGTTAAGCGTTACAATTTTTGATACTGTTCCTTCTATCGGTCGTCCATCAGGAGTATCCGTTGTATTGCGAAGCCAGTAACGAATGCGGAAAGTATGTGTGCCAGGAGCAACGACGGCGTAGGTTGCATTCTTGCTCATATCGTCAGCAGCGTTGTCTATATCAAAGCCCGAACCAGTTGTTACGGTGATTGTCTTTGAATCACCCGAATAGAGGGTAAGAGCTCCATTGGTAGCTATATTGTAAATACCGGCAATATCGTCATCGCTCATAATCTCAACTTTAATCAACTTACTACGATTTACGTATGGATTACTTGAGCGAGGGATAAAACAGAGATAAGCAGCTTTGTGATTAAGGGTGAATTTATAATTACTGCCCACTTTGTTAGCTGTGGCAATACCAAAATCGCCCGATTCGCCTGCATGGTCAAAGTTGTTTGGCGCAGATTGTGTTTGGTCAGCCTTTATCTCAACTTGTGGTTGCGTCCCTGTCACATCCTTGTTTGTATATAGAATGTCGTACGAAGCATCAGAATAAACACCCGGAAGAGCAAACATTCCTTGTGCCTTATTAGTAGCAGAGGGGAATGTTACAGTTCCACTCTGGTACCAGTTTATTCCATAGAGACTTACCCATATCTTGTCCGTGCTACTCCAATTTACGAAAGCACCTGCACCTTTTGTGTGCTTAAGGATGGCTGTACGTGTTGTTGCATCTGGTTGAGACGTACCTGTAAAGACAGTTGTACCAGCTGGAATATTATCTTTCTTCTGCTTTTCATCCTGTGCAACATCATCATTCGCACAGCTGGCAGCAAACAATAAAGCTGCGAAGCCATAACATATACCTCGCATTACTGAACCAATAGTCGTTCTCTCCATAAACTTATTCATTTCTTTTCCTTTCTGATAATTCTTAATCATTTTCCGTACTATTCCAAGAAGTCCCACCTTGGTCTTCCTCTTCTTCGTTAAAAAAATTACGTTTTGCATCGCCCGTTACTATACCAGGTTGAATTGTACCAGCATTACCACTGGCATTAACCAAGAGAGCTTCTGTCTCCGTACAAACAATGTTGCACTGGGGCTTTTGATAAATCTTTCTTTCAATTACCATCATTTCGTTTAATTTTAAAGGATACGGAGTCAGCGCATCCTACTTGTTTATTGATTAAAATAGTTGTTATTTCGTTCTTATTTTGCTTAAAACGGGGTTCACAAAAGGGCATAAAAAAGCGAACAAAGGAAACTCCTAGAAGTCCTTTGTTTACAGGGGTTACGGCACGCTTCGCGCGCGCGTATGCGAGAAGAAAAAATGTGTTATTAGACGCTAGGTGCGCATATTGTGTGTGTGTGTGTGTGTGTGTGTGTTAGCAAATTATTTGGATTGACCAAAGATAAAGTGCAAAAAGATGCAAAGAATTCGATAATTCTTTGCAGTACTTCGTTCACTTGATATGTCATTGCTAATTGTTTCACGGCGACAAAGGTAAGAAGAATAAATTAACTAGCCAAATAAATTAGGGAAAAAGAAGCCCTCAACAATCAACCTCACCAGCCTCAACACTCGACCCAACCAGCCTCACCCCCAACCCCTCTCCGAATGGAGAGGGGAGTGAATAGTACTGTTAACTAGGGATTTGTGGGAGGTTGTGAGGAGTTAGAAGGAAGATTACAAGGTATTGCTCCGCATGAATTTATCCATTATTAAAACTCCACATAAGGGCGAAGATGATCAATAGCTTCGGCATTGAAGTCCTTTAAGAGTTGGAGTTGTGAAAGACTGGTGAGCTTTCCTTTTAATCGACGATAGTCACAGATTGCCCGCGCCTGATAGAAGTTTATATACGGATGACTGCGTAGCTTGCCCAAAGAAAGCGTGTTCAAGTTTAGCTTTTCAGGCTTAGGATTGACCACAGAGAAGTAGGGTAACGCCTCTTCGGGGAATCCCTCAATCTCAAGCAGTTGCCCTGTAGCAACATAACCACCTAATCGCTTGCCATAATTAACGATTGCCTTTGCCCACCCGGAGCCTATCCCTGGCACTTTCTTCAACTGATTTGTATCTGCAGAGACTAGGTTTATATGCTCGCCCAACTTTATTTTCAAAGGGTAAAGGACTGTATCTCGAGTAGAATGGACATACGGCTTGTATGTATTCGTTGCCTTATATTGTTCGTAAGCCTCATGTGCCGCTTGCTTATCTGCCTCCTTTTGCGCAATATAAGATTGTACAGAAGCAAGCGTTGAAGCAGGTTGATAATCGTCACCTATTCTTATATAAGGTTCTAACTCACGATACTGCTTGCGTGTAAGACCATAGAGACGGGCGAAGTCCATCGGTGCTCGATATACACCTCCCTTACTTCTATATTTCAAGATATTACGTACCTGAAACTCAGATAACCCCAGTTGCAGCAATTCCTCGGCTGTTGCTGTATTTGGATCAAAGGCAAAAAGTCTCTTTCCTGACTCTGTCACTACCTCATAAGGAATGCCTTGTTGCGAACGAGCAGAATATCCTTTCCGCACCACACTATCTCCGTCTACAGCTGAAGTTTCTGTCACTTGCTCACCAATAAAGACGGATGTGATAAGGCAGAGCATAATTAATATGACCAAACTAAGAATGACTTTCCTGTCAGACCGTTGTAAATAAAAGAATGATTTAAGGCTCATAGCGTATTTAATTATAGGTTTTCAATCAAGGTAAAGGTTGTCTGTTTATGTCTTCTTACACCACATTAAATTGGTGTAAGAAGATCATCAATATAGCTAAAGGACATACATAACGCACTAAGAAGTAATACACTCCAAAGAAGGTTCCACGTACTGTTCCCCAGTTCGTGAACTCATCTTTTACTATCTTCTTCGGTACATACCAACCCAAGAACAGGCAAGTTAACAAGCCGCCAACGGGTAAGAAGATTTGTCCAGTCACAAAGTCGAACACATCAAAGAGGTCACGACCAGCAATATTGAGGAACTTCCATTGTCCTAAAGACATTGAACAGAGGACTCCTATCAATGTGCAACAGCCTGTAACAATCATTGCTGCACGCGAACGAGATATGTGTAACTCCTCTTGAAAGAATGCGGTACTCACCTCATGGAGCGATATCAGCGATGTAAGGGCAGCCAATGAGAGTAGGATATAGAAGGAGAATGAAACGAAATATCCTATTATTGGCAATCCACTGAACGCTTGTTCAAAAACATTGGGTAAGGTAATAAAGACGAGCGAAGAGCCACTACCAGGATTGACGCCCACTGAGAAGGCTGCAGGAAAGATGATTAAACCTGCTAAAATAGCCACTAATGTATCTATAGAAGCTATCTGTACCGCCGAATTTAACAGCTTTGTCTGCCTACTATAATATGAAGCATAGGTACAGATACAGCCCATGGCAATACTTAAAGAGTAGAACGACTGCCCAAGCGCACCAAGAAATACATCCTTCGTAACCTTTGTAAAGTCTGGACGCAACAGGAATTCAACACCTTTCCAAGCTCCTGGTAACAAGCAAGCAGCCACTACTATCACCAACAAAAGAATGAATAGCACTGGCATCATAATCTTTGAAGCTCGCTCAATACCATTTCTTACACCATGAATAATCACATAATGCGTTATAAAAAGGATGACTATGACCCACAAGAGAGGCTTCCATCCACTTGTGGAGAAGTCTGCAAAGTAAGACTTAAAGAACTCTGGTGTTCCATGAAGGTTATTCATTGCTGATGCCGCACTGTATTGTAAGCACCAACCAGCCACTACTGCATAATAACCTGTTATTAGAAAGCCAGTAAGAACACCTAAGAATCCAACCCATTTCCACGCTGTTCCATTTGCCAACTTACTATAGGCACGAGCCGTATTAGATGCCGCATGACGCCCAATGATGAACTCGCTAATCATACAAGGAAGCCCTAATAGAAGGATGCAAGCCAAATATATAAGGATAAAAGCGGCTCCACCATTCTGCCCTGTCATATAGGGAAAACGCCAGACATTACCTAACCCTACTGCACCTCCTGCTGTCGCAAGGATCATTCCTAACTTACTTCCAAACTTAACTCTATTTTGTTGTGCCATAAAATATTCCCTTTTAGATTGCACAAAATTACTAATAATTATCTATCTTTGTATCAATCTAGAAGTAAAATATGCTTTTTATGAAGAATTTACTAACTCATTACTACTTTAGTTGTGCGTTTATTGTTATTATATGGCTACTATGCTTCATTCCAATACCCGACAACCCGCTAAGTCATGTAAGGCTAATCGACAAGTGGACACACTCTGTCTTATATCTAGTATTAGGTCTGCTCATATTGACGGAACGCCTTCGAACAAAGAAGAAAACCAAACTCAGCAGTCTTATTTACTGGGTTTGGCTCATTCCAATAGCCATGGGAGGCATTATAGAAGTGTTGCAAGCCACCTGCACAGGCGGTAGACGCAGTGGAGAATGGCTTGATTTTGTCGCTGATGGGATTGGTTCTACCCTCGCATTGCTTATCGGTATTCTTCTGGCAAAGTATTACGCCAAAGGATAAAAGGGGCTCTCCGCATGTGAGAATTATAGAATCTACGTTCGCCCGTAACCTCTTTTCCGATGAAGTCAGGTTTTTCAAAGGCTTCATCCTCACGCTTCAATTCCACCTCCGCCATAACAAGTCCTTCGTTATCTCCGTGGAACTCGTCCACTTCAAACGTGTGTCCAGCATATTCAATAAGGTATCTATGCTTATCAATAATGCCTGGTTCACATAGAGACATGAGTTGTTGAGCCTCTTGATAGCTTATTTCTTTCTCAAATTCATAACGAGATAAGCCTCCATCACGCGATGGTCCCTTTATAGTAAGGTATCCTTTATTGTCTCGAATACGCACACGAACAGTATTGACAGCCGCAAAGTAGCCTTGTTGTATATGACTACAACTGCTTGCAAGAGACTTCCAATCCATCTGCTTATGCACTAAGAACTTTCTTTCTATCTCTAGTCCGCTCATCAACTATTAATTGTTACGACAAAAACATACGCTAACGTAAGAAGTATCAAGACTGCACCAATCCAAAAGACAACACGCTTTGCTTGCTTTTCTTGCTTCTCTTCACGAACCTTACGATTTACTTTACTTCTTTCACTCATAGGTATTCAATTTTAAAAGACCTACTTTTGTCGACACAACCTATTCGGTTTATCGAACAGCAAGTGGTCAAAGGTTAATATTATATAGGATAACTTTTTCACATATCATTGTCCTTCAACGGGGAACTCCATCAAGTAGGCTTTAATGAAATCATCGATCTTTCCATCCATAACACCATCCACATCGGAAGTTTGGTAATTGGTTCGATGATCCTTAACTCGTCGATCATCAAAGACGTAACTACGTATCTGACTGCCCCACTCTATCTTCTTCTTTCCAGCCTCAATCTTGGCTTGCTCCTCCATACGCTTCTTCATTGCGCGGTCATAGAGTTGCGACTTTAAGAGCTGCATAGCCTTTGCACGGTTCTTAGGTTGGTCTCTTGTCTCTGTGTTCTCGATGAGTATCTCTTCTTGTTCTCCAGTATCAGGATCTTCGTACTGATAGCGTAGGCGTACACCAGACTCAACCTTATTGACATTCTGACCACCGGCTCCACTCGATCGAAAAGTATCCCAACTAACACGAGCAGGGTCGACATATACCTCTATAGTATCGTCTACCAGTGGCGTAACAAATACACTGGCAAAACTCGTCATACGCTTTCCCTGTGCATTAAATGGACTAACACGAACGAGGCGATGGACGCCATTCTCGCTCTTTAAATACCCATAGGCATACTCTCCACCTTCGCACTTCATTGTCACACTCTTTATACCAGCTTCATCTCCTTCTTGTATATCTGAGATGGTAACTTTGTACCCGTGAGCCTCTCCCCAACGCATATACATACGCATGAGCATTGATGCCCAATCCTGGCTCTCGGTACCTCCAGCACCAGAGTTAATCTTCATTACGCACTCCATCGGGTCTTCCTCTTGACGGAGCATATTCTTTAATTCAAGGTCCTCTATCGCTTTTAACGCTTTGTTATAAGCGGTATCAACCTCTTCTTCTGTTACTAATTCATCCTTATAGAAGTCGACTGCTAACTGTACTTCATCAGTCAGACTGCGAGCCTCATCATAGCCTTTTATCCACTTCTCAATGTCCTTTACTTTCTTCATCTGCTCCTGCGCACGCTTCGGATCATCCCAAAAGTCGGGTGCTTGTGTGCGTAGTTGCTCCTCTTCGAATTCGATTCGCTTCTCATCAATACATAAGTATCTATGTAGCGATTCGGTACGTTCTGTTATATCTTTAAGCTGGTCTGCTGTTATCATCGTTAATCTTTTCTCCTCTCAACTATCAACTTCTCATTCACTACTATCAAGTGTTTGCACTACTCCTCATACATCTTATCTATCACAGCTTGATAGTTTTTATTAATAACGCCACGTCTCAGTTTCAACGTGTTTGTCAATTCACCATTCTCCATAGAGAAGTGATGTGCCAACAAGGTGAAGCGTTTGATTTGTTCATAAGGCGCTAACCTCTGCTGTAATGTTTCGATACGCTCAGCCATCATATCACGCACCTTCTTATTTGAGCACAACTCTTCACGACTCTCAAATGGTATATTCTGTTGCTTTGCCCAGTCTTCTAAGACGGTAAATTCAGGGACGATAAGAGCCGAAACAAACTTCCGTTGGTCTGCAATAACAGCCACTTGTTCGATAAACTTATCAACTAATAGCATTGACTCTATCATCTGTGGTGCCACATACTTACCATTAGATGTCTTGAAAAGATCCTTTATTCTCTCTTTCAAGAACAACTCTCCATCTTTCAAATAGCCCGAGTCACCTGTGTGGAAATATCCATCTGCATCAAAGGCATCAGCATTTAGGGCTTCACGACGGAAGTATCCGGGTGTAATCGTGTCTCCTTTGAGCATCACCTCACCCTCTTCACTAATCTTAATCTGTATGCCCTCAATAGGACGACCTACCGAACCAACCGTGAAAGGTTCGCCCTTATGATCGCAACTTACAGTAGCAAGGCTCTCTGTCAGTCCGTATCCTACTATCATATCAATACCAATGCTGTGCACAAACTCCTCTACCTCAGGGGATACATAAGCACCTGCTGTTGGAAAGATATTAGGATTTTCCAATCCTAACTGCTTACGCACCAAACTGAGAACAGTTCTGTTTAGCACTTTATATTCCATCTCTAATGCAAGAGGGACACGCTTTCCACGAGCCAGATAAGTGATGTTACGTTTCCTACCAACGTTCAGTGCATGATAAAAGAGCTTTCGCTGCATTGCACTTGAGCTGTCCATGCGAGCTTTAACAGCAACATAAACCTTCTCCCAGAAGCGTGGTACAGCCGACATACACGTTGGGTGGGTCTCTCGCATACTGTCTTGTATCTCCTTCGGATAGGTATTCACAATCAGTTGTGCACCTTCCGACAAACACAGATAAGCCCATCCTCGTTCAAAGACATGCGTCAATGGAAGGAAATTGATCACTCGATCTTTCTCAGTAACAGGTACACACTTGTTATTAGCGACCAAAGCTGCATGATACATCTTATATGTCAAGACTACGCCCTTACTCTCTCCTGTGGTTCCACTAGTGTATAGTATGTTACAAATATCATCGTAGTTAGCCTGTTGCCAACGCTCTTCTACCTCCGATTGACGTGGTAAACCTTCACCTAATCTAAGGAAGTCTTCAAAGTAGATACTATTTGGGTCATGCGAACTAATGCGTACACTCGGATCAAAGATGATTATCTTTTCAAGTGTAGGGCACAACGTTGCGATTCGATGTGCCTTGTCGTACTGCTCTTGCTCACCAACGAAAAGATACTTAACTGCTGCATCTTGAATCATATACTGTATCTGCTGCTCGGAGCTAGTAGCGTAGAAAGGAATACTAATCACCCTCACACCATAAGCACCAAAGTCTGTATACAGATACTGAACACAATTCTGTGCAAACACGCCAATCGTCTCCTGCGGATTCATTCCTAGATTAAGTAGTGCGTTAGAGACTTGCTTTACACGCATAGAAAACTGATTCCATGAAACCGATTTCCACTCTAGACTACCGAAGTTACGGAATGTCAACACTGGTTTAGAGCCGTATTTCTTAGCTTGCTCATGTATAAGAACGGAGAGATGACAGTTTGTTTGCATCGCTATTGGTATTTTTTTATATTCGCAAAGATAGACATTTATCCGCAAAGAAGGAAATAAATTAGATAATAAATTACATTTTCCACCTTTGCTTCTATCGCTTGATTAAGGGAAAGAATAGGACAATAAAATTCCTAATAAGGCTACACCTCAAATACAAACTAAACCCTATTAAAACGAAAGAAACGCCCTTCTCTAATTGAAAAGGGCGTTTCCTTGTTAGCAAGAGAGCCTTTCCTTGCCACAAAGAGAGGCTCTCTTCAAAATGATAAGGGTATCATTTCAGATTATCTCAACCATTGCTCTGGATTCAACTTAGCAGTTTCCTTACGCAATTGGAATTGGAGGATACCACTTGACCCGACGGTTCCAATGGTCTGACCAGTACCCACTTTCTGTCCTTTGCTGACGCTTACAGAACCTAAATTAGCATATACTGAGATATAAATACCATGTCTGATCATCACAACACTCATTCCCCCTGCCATGAAGATACCGCTCACTTCGCCCATAAAGACACTGCGCACAGCACTTCCAGGAGCACCCTTAATATTGATACCATCGTTATTCAAGCGTATATTTGACATCCCCGATACATTGTATTGACCGAAGTGACTAACGATGTGACCCGATAGTGGCATAGGCAAACGACCACGATTATTGGCAAAGTTACCAGTCATCGCACGGTCAGCAGAGCTCAACATATCATTGTTATTATTAGCTGAAGCCCTTGCAGCAGCTGCCTCTCTCTCTGCTCGCTCGTGGTCAGCTGCAGCCTTACGTTCGGCAGCTGCACGATTTGACTCAGCCTCACGAGCAGCCTGGTCAGCACGTGCTTTATCGGCAGCAGCCTTTGCCTCAGCCTTTGCCTGTGCTTCACGAGCCGCAGCCTCACGCTCTTCAATCTTGCGCAAAGCCCGCTCACGAGCAGCAGCACGCTCCTTTTGTAAGGCTTCCTGACGAGCCTTTTCTGCTGCAGCACGCACTGCTTCGGCCTTTGCTGCAGCTTCTTGACGTGCTTTCTCAGCCGCTTCTGCAGCCGCCTTAGCCGCTGCCTTCGCTGCAGCTTCACGTGCTTTTGCTTCTGCTATACGCTTTGCATTCTCACGCGCAGCCGCTTCTGCCGCCGCTTTCCTGCGTGCTATCTCCTCCGCCCGCTTCTTAGCTTCAGCAGCACGAGCGGCAGCTTGCGCCTTAGCCTCTGCTATGGCACGAGCCCTAGCCTTCTGTATTTCTACTTGAATAAGGCGGTCTATCTGTGCATTCAACGCCTGTTGTTGTTGGCGGCGTTGTGCTATCACACCTTCAAGAACCTTTTGGTCTTGTTGAAGAGAGGCTACAACCGTCTGCTGTTCAACACGCTTCTGCTCCATTTGAGCATGTATCTTCTTATCCTTATAGAGTAAGGTAGACTTGTCAACACGTACCTCCTTTAACTGAGAATGCTTCTGATCAATTTGCTGTTGTTTAGCTTTTATCAACTCACCTTGCGCCCTCTGATAAGCTGCATACTCCCGAACGAAACGCAGACGACGATACATTTGCGTCAAACTATTGGCAGAGAAGATGAACATAAGCTTATCTTGAATGCTACGATGGCGTGCCATGTAACGCATGGAACGGATGAAACGAGTGCGACGCTCGCCTAATTGCGCCTCTAAAGACGCCAACTGACCTTTTAATATACCAATGTTACTATCCAAGCCTTTGATGTCTGTGGCGATAGTATCAATCGTTCTCTGATGCTGACCAATCTCTGTATCAAGGCGAACTATCTTCTCCAATCGTGTATCAACATCCTTTTGCTTGACCTTCATCTCCTCTTCATGCTCCTTAATCTCATTCTGCAACTTCTGATTCTGCTGTTGCAAACCTTTAATCTCTTCGGTTGTTACATATCCAGGAGACTTCGCTCCACGCTTTGCATTATGCGCATTACGAGGATTCAACTTGCCATGTAAAGGTTGTTTAGCTGGTACTTGAGCAGGCTGTTGACCCTTTACAGGATTTGGTTGATGCCCCTTTGCAGGTACAGCTTGATGCCCTTTTACAGGCATAGGATGTTGTCCTTTCACGGAAAGTTGATGTCCCTTAGCTGGTACCTGTTGCCCCTTCATAGGGATAGGTTGCGTTTTCACGGACTGGTGAGCCCCCTTCGCTGGAACTTGTTTCTGCTCTTTACCAACAGAAGGCTTGGCTTGTACGGGTTGAGTTACAGCCGTTTTCTGCTGCACCTTATGCTTTTTAGTATGTTGCGCATAGCTTGTCAACATACCCATTGTCGATAATAAGAATAAAAGATAAAGACGTTTCATTTAAAAGTTCATTAGTTTGCCGAGTATCTCTTCCACGCTTACTTTAGTGTACTTATCTGATGGTTGGGTAAAAGCCTCCCAATCACTTGCATCACTAAAGTCGTTTAGTTCAAATGTAGCTGATAGTTCCTTAGCTGGTCGCGAACCAATAGCTGGAGTTTCGATTGTGACTGAATGTGTCGCAGGGAACATCTTCGAACCAAAGGGTTTAAAGTCTCTATAAAGCCAAGAGAGTTCTGATGTTCCATGAGTTGAGCTCTTATACGTTATAAGAGTGTTGTAGATGTAACGATATTCAGCGGGTATTACCCAGTCATAAGACATCTTCCCATCCTTCAAACGGATGTGCGCACTACCATCAACTTCCCACCTTTTGGCATCAACAGAGAACTTCGACATATCAGCCTCGGCAACTCTTTGCTGACGAGGAATGAATAACTGGTTCCAAAACAACGCTTGGAGGGTATAGAAGTTAATGCCGTTATCACGCAAGAAGCCCACTTCATCGTAGCTAGCCTTTACGTATTGCTTATGGATGCGGTCGATGAAAAGAACGTAATCTTTCGTAAACTCAATGCGTCCCACTTCACTGCGAAGGAGCGGAATAAGCAGTTGTAAACGTATAACTTCATCCTTTCTCATGTGCAAGATACCGGGAACTGTGATGTCCTTGCGCCCATTGTTAATAGTAAAAGAGAGGTTTGACACCACGTTCTTTTGGTAGAGAGCCAAGTCAGCAATATTCTGCACAAAGGCTAACTTATACTTCGTGGAATCAACCGACGCACGAGGTGTCTCGCTGGGAGTCGTCTTTAAGACTGGTTGTTGCCTTACTATGGCTTTATGTGTACCGCACGATGCCAACACTAACGTTGCCATGCTTGCAAGTAATATCTTAGTTCTTTTCATCCTGCTATGTATTTCTTTTGTTGTAACTTATCCTTCAATACTTTGCTATCATTGCCTTTCTCTATTGCTTTCTGCCAATACTCCAATGCTTTCTGTGTATCGCCAGTTTTCATATAGATGTCTCCCACATGCTCAAGCACAACCCCACTAGGGTCTTTGTCATTGCGTAGAACCTGGTCAATGTATATCTTTGCCTCCTCATAACGTTGCTGTTGGAAGAGAATCCAAGCGTAGGTATCAAGGTAAGTAGCGTTATTGGGCTCTGCTTTTATCGTCTTATAGCTCATCTGTTCAGCCCTTGGAAGGTCTTTGTTCGCCACACTTAGATAGTAAGCATAGTTATTCAGAGCACCATAGTTATCCGCTTTCCACTTTAAGCAACTGTCGTATGCAGCAAAGGCTTCAGACGCCTTTCCTTTCTCATGAAGGATATCTCCAAGGATTGCATAGAAGTCTGACACAATCTCTGGATCACTATCTTCTTTTATTTGTCCTACACCTTTCTTAAATGTTTCAAGTGCCGCATCAATGTCGTGCTTTTGGAATTCTGCCATGCCTTTGAAGTAATAGAAAGCCATCTCATCAGGGTTATATTCAATGGCAGGGAGGCATATCTCTATGACCTTATCATAATCTTCTGTTGCCCAGATATTCTGTATCAATGCCAATCGGGCACGTGAGTTATCGGGTTCCACCTCAATGGCTTGCTCGTAAACATGATTGATCTCTGCTTTAGGCATGTTCTTCATTGCCATATAAGCAGCCTTCATCATAATCAAGTCAGCATCCTCCTGTTTCGTAGAAAGTGCCAGTGAGAAGAGATTCATGACCTTTGCACTATCAGAGATATTCGCTTGTTGGTCACTCGAAATGATGTCTCTTAGGAGTGTCATCTTCGTCTCTTTCTCTGTCTTAGGAGACTGTAGTAGTTCGTTGGTAAGTTCATCTACGGTTGCTTGATCTTTAATGGAACGATAGTAATCAAGCATTGATAGCTTTGCAAGTGCATTATTGGGTTCCTCCTTCAAAACACTCTTATACTCCTTTAAAGCATCGTTCTTCTTACCATTCTGCAGTAGCCAATTACCGAACATCACACGATAGTCAAGCTCAAGTGGGTGCTCATCAACGAGCGACTTTAGCGACTCATACTCCTTCTTCTTATCGCCCATCTGCTCGTAAATCTGCATCTTACTCAATGAGATCTGCTCGCTACTCCCCTCAAGAACTTCTATACGATCAAGGACGTTAATCATCTTCTTATAGTCGTTTTGAGAGCCGTATAACTGAAGGAGAAGTTGCAAGACATCAACGCGAGTCTTATTGGAGGAGTACAAAAGCTCGTATGCTTTTATGGCATTCGGATAGTCTTTCTGCGTGATATATAACTGTCCGAGCTTCTCTTGATAAGTGGCATTCTCTGGATCCAGTGACGCTGCCTTCTCAAAGTAAGTACGTGCTAAAGCATCGTTCTTCATATTGACATAGTAGCCAGCCAACTGATAGTAAACCGCTGCCGAGCGTGGATTCAAGTCATGTGCATGCCTAAGAAGATCGTAAGCAGCCGTTAGATTTCCCATTTCCTGCTGTCGAAGTCCTTCGAGATAGAAGTAGTTTGCAATGGTAAGACTATCCTTCTCTGCTGCTTGTGTAGCCACCGAGCCACCCAGCAAAGCCAATGCAAGAAGTGTATTACGCATGTTAGTGGTTATATATCTGAAGTTATCAAACATGAGATCTATCCTTTCTTTTACCTTACTTTACCCCCGTATGACCATAGCCGCCTTCTCCTCTCTCTGTCTCGTCAAGCTCTTCCACTTCCACGAACTCCCCCTGCTCGTGACGAGCAATTACCATTTGGGCAATCCGCTCACCATCGTTAATGGTGAAGTCTTCAGTTGAGAAGTTCACTAACAAGACCATTATCTCACCACGATAATCAGCATCTATGGTGCCAGGAGTGTTCAGAACAGTCAGTCCATGCTTCAAGGCTAGACCACTGCGAGGGCGTACCTGCGCTTCATAACCAACTGGCAAAGCGATATGCAAGCCTGTTGGAATGAGCCTGCGCTCCATTGGGTGCAACACTATTGGGGCTTCAATATTAGCACGGAGATCCATCCCCGCACTCTGAGAAGTAGCATAAGCAGGGAGCTGCTGATGCCCTTTATTGATTACTTTAATCTTTATCATCGCTATATAATAAGGTACAAAATTAAGCAATTAATGCCACATTCATACATTTTTAGTACGTAAAAAGATGGTTTTTAGCCAATTTTAATTACTTTTGCGAATGCCTTTTCGGGGCATAACAAGCGGATAGATGCCTTGTAGAACATCTATCGCTCTATTGCAAACATTCAATATTCAACACCCTTAGGAACATGTCATTAGCTTCAAACCAACCACAAACAAGTCTCATGAACTGGCTACAACTCATCTCCAACAAGCGTCTTGGACAAGAAAGAAGACATGCGTTAAGGCACGACGACCGCTCTGAATTTAAGCGTGATAGCGACCGCCTGATTTATTCCGCACCCTTCCGTCGACTGCAAAACAAGACCCAAGTGTTCCCACTCCCAGGTAGTGTCTTTGTGCACAATCGTCTCACTCACTCGCTTGAGGTGGCATCCTTAGGTAAATCACTTGGTGACGACGTAGCACATAGACTAACGGAACTACATCCAGAGTTGCGTGGTACGCTCTTTGAAGAGATTGGAACGATTGTCCAGACGGCTTGTTATGCGCATGACATGGGTAATCCGCCGTTCGGACATAGTGGTGAGAAAGCCATCCAGTCGTTCTTCACTGAGGGCAAAGGCAAGGCGTTGCAGGAGTATGTAAGCCCTCGTTTCTGGGATGACATCACCCACTTTGAGGGTAATGCCAATGCTTTCCGCCTATTGACGCATCGTTTCCTCGGGCGAAGGGAGGGCGGCTTTGTAATGACATACACCACCTTGGCAAGTATTGTGAAGTATCCTTTCAGCTCGTCTTACGCAGGCAAACATGGGAAGTTCGGCTTCTTCCAAACCGAACAAGACACTTACAAGAAGATAGCGGAGGAACTCGGTATCATACAGAAGGAATGCTCTGCAGAGGGTATCAAGTACGTGCGCCACCCGTTAGTCTACCTCATGGAGGCTGCGGATGATATCTGTTACGAGATTATGGACATCGAGGATTCACACAAGCTCAAGCTCTTATCCTTTGAGGAGACCACCGACTTGCTATTAGGCTTCTTCGACGAAGACACGAGGGCGGCGATTCGTAAGAACATCAAGGAGGAAGGTGTGACCGATAGGAACGAGCAAGTGGTTTACTTCCGGGCACGTGCCGTTGGTTTATTAGAGGCTGAATGTGTCAAAGCATTTGTTGAACACGAGGCGGAGATACTATCAGGCACCTTCAAAGGCTCGCTCATCGAACACATATCAGAGCTTCCCCGACAGGCTTACAAGCACTGCTCACAGGTGTCAGTAGACCGTATCTATCGCAGTAAAACCGTCCTTGACGTAGAGTTATCAGGCTATAAGATAATGGAAACACTGATGGAGGCACTCATTGGAGCGGCTGTGGAGCCTAACCACTTCCACAGTCAACAACTCATCCGGAGCTTCTCCAGCCAGTATGACATCCAAAGCTCGGACCTTGAAACACGCATTATGGCAGTCTTAGACTACATCAGTGGCATGACAGACATCTATGCCTTAGACATCTACCAGAAGATAAATGGTATCAGTCTACCCATCGTTTAGCCCTCTCCCCCGCCTTTCCACAAGGCAAAGAGGGATGACACTCCTAAGAATCACGCCCCTAACTCCTAATAAAGAACAATGGAAAATCAATATAAAAAGACCTTCCCCGACCTCATGGTAGGGAAGAAAATCATCTATGTACACGGCTTCATGTCAGCCGGTTCCACCCACACAGCACAAATACTAAGGGACTATATGCCCCAAGCAACCGTCATTGCACCCGACTTACCCATACATCCTGAAGAGGCAATGACGCTCCTTAGGAATCTTGTTAAAGCCGAGCAACCCGACTTAATCATAGGTACTTCCATGGGCGGAATGTACACCGAGATGCTATATGGCACCGACCGCATTTGCGTGAACCCTGCTTTTCAGATGGGCGCAACCATCACTGAGAGTAATATGATGGGCAAGCAAGTATTCCAGAACGTACGTCAAGACGGAATACAAGAGGTCATCGTGACCAAAGCACTCGTCAAGGAGTACAAGGATATGACGGAGAATTGCTTCAAGCAGGTTGACGCCAAGGAGCAAGAACGTGTCTTCGGACTATTCGGCGACGCTGACCCTATCGTACACACATTCGATCTCTTCAGCCAGCATTACCCACAGGCTATCTACTTCCACGGCGAACATCGGCTCATTGAGAAGGCTATCTTCCATTATCTCATGCCTGTTATCCGGTGGATTGACGACCGACAGGAGGGGCGCGAACGGCGCACGGTTCTCATTGACAAGGATACGCTTGCGGACGCATACGGCAAACCGAAGTCGAGCTTACACAAGGCTTATGAACTATTACTCGACAATTACAACGTCTATTTCGTTTGTCCTGCACCCACCAATCAGCCCTCTGCTATCAGCGAACAACAGGCTTGGATAGAGGAAACCTTCAGTGCGCCGGCATGGAATCATGCTATTTTCACCAACCAGCCGCAGCTCCTATACGGCGATTACCTTATTAGTAGCACCGCCCATGACGACTTCCTCGGTACGGCACTCCGCTTTGGCAGTGACGAATTTAAGACGTGGGAAGACGTTATCACTTACTTTGAACGATTGGGCGGACAGTGATTTAGGCGCATTACTAACGCATTTCCGCTTCGTACCTAACGCATTTTAAAACCATTCCTAACGGGTTTGCTATCCGATTCTAACGTATTAAAAAAACGTTCCTAACGGGTTTGCTATTCGTTTCTAACGGGCATAACCTCCGTAACTAACGCATATCCCATTCATAACTAACGTGCATGACATTCGTTTCTCATGTGTATCTCATTCGTTTCTCATGTGTATCCCATTCGTTTCTAACGTGCCTTATTGTTGTTTCATCATGATGAGACATTCGTTTCATCATGATGAGACACAAGTTTCATCGTGATGAGACACTCGTTTCACCATGGTGAAAATAGCGCAACTCACGTCACTAAAAGACGGAACACGCCTTAGAAACGATTGGCAGACGCAGGGAATAACAATTCAACACGTATTGTGTAGGAGGGAGAAACGTATTGCGTAACAACGTTATTCGTATTCTGCAAGAACATAAAACATAACAATCAGAGAAACAAGAAAGGCTTATCAACGATGGCACACGAACTCTTCACACGTATTGCTGATATTCTCACGGCTCCGTCAGAAGCCCAAGCACGCATCATGCACGAGACGCTTGTCATAGCGTGTTACGAGGGCTTGAAAGAGACGAAACATGGTTTTGGCAACCTCTCATCGCAGGTGGAGGCTCTTTGCAGACTGCATCATATTGCGCCGAAGGACGTTGTGGCGATTCACAAAATGCGTCGGCACAGCAATTCCGCAGCCCCTATTCTGCCCGACGACATCGCTTATGATTGTCGAGCACTCGCCCTCTTCGTCTCTGCCGTATTCCAGGAAGCCATCCCCGATACGCTTGTGGGCAAGCTGCCAACGCACGGGCGCATCACGGAGAACATACAGATTGCGAACTACCGATACATCCGTTGCATTGTTAGGGAATGGGATGAGCAGACGATACTGGTTGCCGTAATCAATCAAGACAGCAGTGAGGAGTTATTGACGGTGGACTATATGAACACAGCCGAGTATGTGGACTTTAGTTATCTGCGCTCTCTTCTGCGTGAGGGAATGCAACTCAACTTACTTGATTGCACTGTCACACGCAAGAAGGTGGTTCCACGTCTGATAGTCGTAGAGCCTGATTATCTCGTAGACATATCCTCCATCGCTAATTGCTTTGAGAGTTATGGGCACCACCCACTGCTCTTTACGGTAAAGCGGATGGGCGAGCGACCTAATAACAAGCATATCGTACTGGGTAACTTTGCGGGTTCTGCACTCGACGATATCATCAATCATCCCACAGACTATACCATCAAGGACACTTTCCGTTCGAACTTTCGAGAGAAGGCGTTGGACTTTGCCACCTGTCCCGACTTCAATGCAGTGGAGTTTAAGCAAGCCGCTGAACAACAGGTAGCGAATATTCAGGAGATAGTCAACGAGTTATTCCAGTCGTTCGAGCGTGAGAAAGCCATCTTAGAGCCGTCTTTCGTGTGCGAACGATTAGGTTTGCAGGGACGAATAGACCTCATGACAACCGACTTAAAGCTGTTAGTTGAGCAGAAATCTGGTAAGAATATCTTTATTGAAAGGCAGTATAAGAACCCGCATGGCTCGCTCCATGTGGAGAAGCATTACGTGCAGCTCTTGCTTTACTATGGTATATTGCAATACAACTTCCAGCTGAATCCAAAGGATGCACACATAGAATTAATGTATTCGAAATACCCTCTCCCGAACGGACTACTTGAGGTTGAACCGCTACAAAAGCTCATTCGTGAGGCGATAAAGTTCCGTAATCAAGCCGTGGCAACGGAGTATTGGATGGCGGAGAATGGCTTTCATCGTTTATTGCCACTACTGACTCCGCAGGTGCTGAATGTTGAGAAGCAGAATGATGTGTTCTATCAACGATACCTCTTACCACAACTTACGGAGGTGCTCGCACCCCTTCATCAGCTAAGCGAACTGGAGCGTGCTTACTTCACACGTATGATGACTTTCATTATTAAGGAGCAACTGGTATCGAAGGTGAGCGCACAAGAGGGCGTGGGGAATAGTAATGCCGACCTTTGGAATATGCCTCTGGCGGAGAAGAAGGATACGGGAAATATCTACACGGGACTTACGATAACGGATAAGAGCTGTAGTAGCTCGTTCAACGGATATGATACTATTACGCTCAACGTACCGCAACAGGGCATAGACTTCCTCCCGAACTTCCGCAGGGGGGACATGGTTTATCTCTATGCGTATAAGAAGAATGAGGAACCGGACGTGCGTAAGAGTATTCTTTTCAAAGGCTCTTTACAAGAGATACATACTTCGTCTATCGTAGTGCACCTCAATGACGGGCAACAGAACCCGAATCTTATAACTGGAGAGTGCTTTGCCTTAGAGCATGCAGGGAGCGATATTGGGGGAACATCGGCTATTCGTAGCCTCTATACCTTCATCACCTCTGATGTGGAACGGCGGCAATTACTCCTTGGACAGCGTGCGCCACGTGCTGACAAATCCCTTGTTTTGTCGCGTAGTTACCACCCCGATTACGATGAAATCATCTTGAAGGCAAAGCAGGCACAGGACTACTTCCTCTTGATTGGTCCTCCTGGAACGGGTAAGACTTCGCAGGCTCTGCAATATCTTGTGCGTGAGCAACTGGCTGAAAAGCCCAAAGTTCAAAGCACCAAGCCCAATGATCAAAGCCCAATGGTCAATGGTCAAAGCTCTATCCTCCTCCTTGCTTACACGAATCGTGCTGTTGACGAGATATGCAATATGCTTTCTGAGCACGAAATAGATTACATCCGCATTGGTAACGAGTACAGTTGCGATCCGAAGTATAGTGACCATCTCTTGCAAGAGGTGCTTGATGAGAATACAACCCTCAATAGTATTAAGTCCACCCTATCAGAGGCGCAAATCATTGTAGCCACTACCTCGACCATGAATAGTCGTTCGGCTCTCTTTAACATCAAGCACTTTGACCTCGTCATCATTGATGAAGCGAGCCAAATACTAGAGCCGAATATCGTGGGAATACTGACTGCCCGACAGGAGGAGAGGCGTGCGATAGATCGGTTTATATTAGTAGGCGACCATAAACAATTACCTGCGGTGGTGCAACAACAGGGGGAGGCTGATGTGGAGAATACATCGTCTGTACTTGAGAACATCCATCTTTCATCGTGTGCCAACTCCTTATTTGAACGCCTCATCCTCACTGAAAGAGCAGCTGGAAGAACCGATTTCATAGGGACGCTACACAAGCAAGGACGTATGCACCCCGATATTGCCGACTTTGCTAATCGTAAGTTCTATGCAAAGGAACAGCTGGAATGTGTGCCGTTAGCCCATCAGTTGGAAACGGAACTATCTTATAACGAGGAGAGCGAAGATGCTTTAGACAATGCGCTAAAGGCACATCGCATGATTTTCATTCCTTCTATGCCTTGCAAGCAACTGAACATTTCAGAAAAGGTAAACACTGACGAGGCACGAATCATCGCTGACCTATTGCGTAGATTGTACCGACAAATGAGCAAGGACTTCGACCCACAGAAGTCGGTTGGCGTCATCGTTCCATACAGGAATCAGATTGCTATGATTAGAAAAGAGATAGAGCGGCTGGAGATTCCTGCTCTGGAGGATATTAGCATAGACACAGTGGAACGCTATCAAGGTAGTCAGCGTGATGTAATTCTCTATTCATTCACGATTCAGAGTCGTTATCAACTCGATTTCCTAACGGCTAACACGTTCTATGAAGAGGGGCAACCAATAGACAGAAAGTTGAATGTTGCTATCACAAGGGCACGCAAACAACTCATCTTAACAGGCAATGAGTCTACGCTAAGACAGAACCAACTCTTTGCCGAACTGATTGATTACATAAAAGAAAAAGACGGTTATGTAAGGTTTCACTAAGATGAGATAAGGACTCATCTTAGTGAAACTTTACTGAGAGAGACGAATGATATACCACCATTACGGCATTATATATTCCCGTTACGATTAGCTAAATCCAGCACATCCTTGCGTGTTGTCACCTTGCCCTTGTACTCTCCACTCTTCGATCCGTTCTTCCATACGAAATTAAAACGCATCTCGACGTGGTGCTCATCAATGCGACGAAGATAGACAAAACTGCCTTTCTGGAAGAAGTGATCATCGTAGGTATAGAGTCCTTTTACGACAGATCCACCTACTGTCCAGTCTCCTGATTGGGTCAAATCAACCTGCTTTCCCAGCTGACTCAATGGTATGGAGAATCCAACAAACTCTCCCGTTAGATTAAGCGGACAATTGATAGAGGCTTCACCATTAAATTCGCTGTAAAGTACTGGACTGATTTTGTTGTCGTCATCATCGTCACTACTGCAAGAAGCAAAGCTGAAACACATTGTAAGAGTAAACACACTCGCTAAGAGGGCATAAGCCCATTTCTGTAAGTTTTTAGACATAATGGTAATTATTTAGGAGTTTATTATCGCCTACAAATGTACAATAATATATTGAGAAAGTAACGGAATCCCAATGATAAAACGTCATAGCCCGTGAGGATATACTCACCTTTACATTGGATTCGGGCTTGAGATTTGCGAAATACTACCACGAATTATGGTCTAAAGAACGATTATTCGACTGATTTTCCGTAACTTTGCAAACAGAATAAAACGACAAACAAAGATGAAGATAGAAGCACAAATTACCGCTGCGGCACGAGCAGCTGTCAAGGAGTTATATGGTGTTGAGGTACCAGAGAAGATGATTCAACTACAGAAGACACGTAGTGACTTTGAAGGAAACCTTACGCTTGTCACTTTCCCACTACTGAAGACTTCACACAAGAAGCCCGAAGATACGGCACAGGAAATAGGTGAGTACTTGAAGACGAATTGTAAGGCTATCGCCGACTTCAACGTTGTGAAGGGTTTTCTTAACCTCGTTATTGCTCAAGCGGCATGGGTGGGTTTGTTGAACGACATTAATGCGAATGAGAAGTTCGGTGAGAAGTCAGTGACAGAGAACAGTCCGCTTGTTATGATTGAGTACTCTTCACCTAACACGAACAAGCCTCTCCACCTTGGACATGTGCGTAACAACCTCCTCGGATGGTCGTTGGCACAAATCATGGAAGCCAATGGCAATAAGGTAGTAAAGACGAATATCGTCAATGACCGTGGTATCCACATTTGTAAGTCTATGCTTGCTTGGCTGAAGTGGGGCAATGGTATCACCCCTGAAAAGGCTGGCAAGAAAGGTGATCACTTGATTGGTGACTTCTATGTACTATTTGATAAGCACTTCAAAGAGGAGTGCAAACAACTGCAAGAGCAGTATGAGAAGGAGGGTATGACACCCGATGATGCGAAAGCAAAAGCCGAACAAGAGGCTCCATTGATAAAGGAAGCACACGAGATGCTCGTTAAGTGGGAGCATAACGACCCAGAGGTTCGTGCCTTATGGGAGAAGATGAACAGTTGGGTTTACGCTGGATTCGATGAGACTTACAAGGCTTTGGGCGTTGGATTCGATAAGATCTATTATGAGTCAAATACCTATCTCGTTGGTAAGAAGAAGGTGGAGGAAGGACTCGCCAAAGGGCTCTTCATTCGTAAAGAAGACAACTCTGTATGGGCTGATCTCACGGATGAAGGCTTAGACCAGAAGCTCCTTTTGCGTAAGGATGGCACCTCTGTTTACATGACACAAGATATTGGTACGGCGGAGATGCGCTTCAACGACTTCCCTATTGATAAGATGATTTATGTCGTTGGTAACGAACAGAACTATCACTTCCAGGTGCTTTCAATCCTCTTGGATCGTCTGGGCTTCAAGTGGGGTAAAGACTTGGTACACTTCTCGTATGGTATGGTTGAATTGCCAAATGGTAAGATGAAGAGTCGTGAGGGTACCGTTGTCGATGCCGACGACTTGGTAGCGTCAATGATAGAGAACGCCAAGACACTCAGCGAGGATAAGGTAAATAAACTCGAAGGAATTACCGAGGATGAGAAGAATGAGATAGCACGTATCGTTGGTATGGGTGCGCTGAAGTACTTTATATTAAAGGTGGATGCTCGCAAGAATATGCTCTTCAATCCAGAAGAGTCAATCGACTTCAATGGTAATACAGGTCCATTCATCCAATACACCTACGCTCGTATCCGTAGTATTCTTCGTAAAGCAGAGGCACAGAGCATTGCTCTTCCAGCATCACTCGCCGATGACGCACCATTGAACGAGAAAGAGATTGCGCTCATTCAGAAGCTCAACGACTTCGGTGCAGCTGTTGCACAGGCTGGTATAGACTATAGTCCAAGTGGTATTGCTAACTATTGCTACGAACTGACCAAGGAGTTCAATCAGTTCTATCACGACTATAGCATCCTTAATGCAGATACCGAAGCAGAGAAGATCACCCGCCTCGTACTGGCTAAGAACGTAGCTAAGGTGATTAAGAATGGTATGGCATTGCTCGGCATAGAGGTACCAGAGAGGATGTAGAAGCCCCACAACAGAGGAACACAAAGTCTGGACATATACTATAATAAAAGGTAACAATGGTTAGGACTGAGTGTTCCCACTACCTTTAGAAACCCTTTAATGTTTTATTCATACACGATATGAGATATTTTTTCGCTCCCTTGTTATTCTGCTTGTTACTGATTCCAACATATAGCTCTGCACAGAATAACGACTCATTAACAGTATCAGACAAGGAATATCGGGCAGCTGTAGAAAGGCTCGTAATGGTATCTGGCGGTCGGAAAGCACTTGAAACAAGCTATCCACTACTAATGGAAAGCCTAAAGAAGATGTGTTATTACGTCCCAGATGAGATTATGAAACAAATAGAAGAGAAGTTCAGAACCATTTTCTTCGATAATATAAATGAGCTATATGTGCCTGTTTACAAAAAGTATTATACGTTAGAAGAGCTGAAAGCGTTCGCTGACTTCTTTGAAACTCCATTAGGGAAAAAGGTGGCAGCAACGACACCTCTACTTACAAAAGACCTATTCGAAGCAGGTCAAGAAGCAAGTAAAAATATTATCAAAGAGGTTCTCAAGGATCTAAACTTAGATGAAAAGGAGTCTTCAGAGAAGTGATATTGAATTGTTTATAAGCAGATGAACACTTTACACAACCCTCCTTCGTATCGCAATGACACTGTACTTCCACTACCAATGGGTGTTCGGGCTTCAGCTTGGGCTGTCGATGCAGCCTGCTCTGGCAACCCCGGTCCTATGGAATATCAATGTGTTGACCTGCAAACAGGAGCTCAAATCTTCCATTTCGGACCAGTACAAGGTACGAATAACATTGGTGAGTTCCTCGCTATTGTACATGCTTTAGCCTTGATGGAGAAGCAGGGAATCAAGGACAAGGTCATCTATAGTGATTCGTATAACGCCATTCTGTGGGTTAAGAAGAAGAAGTGTAAGACGACATTAACCCGTAATTCCGCAACAGAACAGCTGTATCAAATCATTGCACGGGCAGAACAATGGCTCATGACGCACAATGTCATCACTCCTATTATCAAATGGGAAACAAAGCAATGGGGCGAGATACCTGCGGACTTCGGTAGGAAGAAATAATAACATCAGTCTCAGCAAGAGAAGGGAATATCTAACAACAATGTTGTAGATAATATGTGACTGCATTAGGGAATACAATCTCATCAGTTACAACAAAAGCTCCAGTAAGTCGAAACTTGCTGGAGCTTTTACTATATTATAAGGTGATAAGTAACCTTATCTTATGGTTTTCTATTTATCCGTAGATAATGTTGCCGTTCTCGTCCTTATACTCATCAAGACCCTTCTCATAGGTTGCCATGGCACGAAGACTCATACCAACATTAGAGAAGCCACCATCGTGATAGAGGTTCTGCATCGTCACCTTACGAGTGAGGTCAGAGAACATTACGATACAATAGTCGGCACATTCATCCGCACTAGCATTGCCCAATGGAGACATGCGATCGGCAAAGTCGAAGAGTTTATCCATACCCTTTACACCAGAACCAGCGGTTGTCATGGTTGGTGACTGCGATATGGTATTGATACGAACATGGTGCTCACGACCATAAATATAGCCAAAGCTACGAGCTATACTCTCAAGTAAAGCCTTTGCATCAGCCATGTCATTGTAACCATAGAACGTGCGCTGAGCAGCTACATAACTC
Source organism: Prevotella sp. oral taxon 306 str. F0472 (assembly GCF_000257925.1). NCBI lineage: Bacteria > Pseudomonadati > Bacteroidota > Bacteroidia > Bacteroidales > Prevotellaceae > Prevotella > Prevotella sp. oral taxon 306. The sequence continues at coordinate 60,886 of NZ_AJIN01000009.1, read as the reverse complement.
AATGCAACGATTGAACCATACTCGCTGATCGCCTCGAGCTTCTTAGCACTTTGAATCATCTTATGGAATGATACAGCTGAAATGTCAAGTGTTGTATCAAGCAACTTATAATCCAAATCATCATAAGTGCGGTGCTTACGAACGTTAGGAGACATACCGATTGAATGGAGTACGAAGTCAATCTTACCGCCAAGTATCTCCATTGAACGCTTAAACACGTTCTCCAAGTCTTCTACATTAGTAGCATCTGCAGGAATAACCTCGCAATTTAACTTCTCAGAAAGGGCACTCACCGTACCCATTCTCACAGCGACAGGAGTGTTAGAAAGGGTTATTGTTGCACCTTCTTCTACTGCTCTTTCAGCTACTTTCCATGCAATTGACTTGTCATTGAGGGCTCCAAAAATAATACCTCTTTTACCTTTTAATAAGTTGTAACTCATATTCTTCGTTGTTCAAATTTGGTGTAAAGGTAAGAAGAAAAGGTCGATTTGCCAAGAGTTTATAGATAAATAACGTCATTCGTACTATCTAGATAAGACAAATCAAGTGGTTACATAACATTAATAATGGTGTTTATGTTCTCGGTCGTATGCTGTAATCATGCGCTTAATCTGCTCTATCTGGGCTCTATCGTAAGGAGGAAGATCGGCTTCTTTCAGCTTCTTCTCGACCAGAGATAGCAGTGTTTCTTTATTTTGATAGAACGTTAAATGCGGGTTAGCACCATGTTCCAAAAGACAGACAACGATGGGATAATGCTCGCTTATCATCGCTAGAGCAACAGCTGGAGGGTTGTTGTAAGCAATGTCATCTATCGTGTATTGACCTTGATAATTTACATCTGCACCATAATTCAACAATAGCTTTACCATAGGAAGTGTGCTCCATGAAGCAGCCTCACTCAATGGTTCTACACTGATCGTGTCGCCTGCATTGGAAGAAAGTATCCGTTGACACTCTTTCAACCGAACACGCATTGGCTTCACCATAGCCCCATGGCGCAGTAATTCCTCTGCTATCTTGAGTTGCTCTTCACTGGGACTCTCCTTATTACAAAGGCTTATCAACGCGGTTTTTCCTTCACCCCATTCATAGAGGTTAGGGTTGGCACCATGGCGCAACAAGGTTCTTACAGTAGCTAAATGACCATCCATGCAAGCAAACATCAACAGACTTTGACCATAAATAGTGTCCTGATAATTCACAAGTGTTGGTTGAGTGGATAAGATACGATTGATCTCCATCGTATCATTAGCCTGCACCGCAGTGGCAAGTTCGGCAACAGGTGTATTGCGGAATATCCTATAATCATACTCATCCAATGTAGAGGGATCAACAGGACGAAGACTTATCCAGGTTATTAATAAGCTGATAATCAATATGAGAAAGGCGTGAGGAAGAATTGAGATATACGCTTTATGATAACGTCGATACAGAGCACCACTCAACTTAACAACGCCTATAAGCCACAAAGAATAGGAATTAATGAGGAAGAAGATACCGAGAGCCTCCAATTCACTTGGCGGATTGTCAAATAAGAAGATAGACCCATAAAATACTAACGGAGCCAACAGAACGGGCGAAAGAAATACCCAAGATAGGACTCTTAGCCATAGAGGAAGGTTTTTGTCAACGATACTTTTTTCCATAAAACGATATAAATTATCTGCGACAAAGATACTATTTTCTGCTGTATATCTATACTATAAACGTTGGGAAAAGGTTGCTGTCAATCTTAAAATATAGCCAATATTGTGAGGAAAGAGCATTTAGAATGACAAAGAAAATGATAGTGTGATTGCAAACCTCAAAACGATTGAATAAGAACTAAGCCTCTCTTTACCTCCACGAAAGGCTTTCTTCCCTATGAGCAAAGCCTCCTCTTCACAAGAACTAAGGCTCTCTTGCTGAAGACATGCACATACCTTATTAATTAGGTAATCAAAAGGTATCGAGGAACTATATGCCAGTTAGCTTCTTTTCTTCATATTCTTGCTCGCTAATCAGCACTTCTGTTGCTTCTTGTTGCTTGTTATCTTCTTCATTATCAGAGAGCAATAAGAGGAAATCATAGTCTTCCAAATCACAAACGACACCCTTATCTATACAGAACGAATCGGTGACATTCCCCGCCTCATAACGCAAGTAATAGTTTACACCATTACTCTCTCCATGGATAAATTGCCTGACTTTCGATAGTTCATATTCATCTATCATGTGTTCCATGAAAGCCTGCACCTTAGGAAGATAAGACCTTGCATTACCAGTGGACATTATCAAACTAATGTGTAAATAAAAATACTTTGCATGTGGATTGAAAGTCAGCTTAGAGTCTCTAGACCCCAACTCATGGTGAAGATAATCCTCTAATCGCTCAATGATAGTCGCACACAAATTCCTTGCCGTGGCTTCAGGCAATGACAAACAAACACTCCAAACCATCACTGGACTAAATTGCCAAGTATTCATAGGATCATCTAATGAGCAAACATAACGTACCCGATTCCGCAAGAAACTATGGTAGACTAGCTTCTTATCTGTCACCTCCTTATCCAATGCTCGCACAATCTTTGCAAACTCCCGCTCGGCATTTGTCAACGACGAGAACAATATAATAAGAGCTATCAACACCATCTGTATCAATTCTCCCCAGTCTTCTACACCCAGCCATGCCATCACTTTCCACAGCAAGAACACCATTACAATAAGCATTCCTACCAACTTAACCACTCTTAAAAATATCTCTTTCACCATCTCTTAACCCTTTGAACTGAAGGAAACCATGGTTAACACACACCTAATGGACATAAAGGTATATAAAAAAAGCTTGATAATCAAGAGACTATCAAGCTATCTTCTGTACCCATACCCGGTACAAGGTAGTGAAAACAAGAGAAATGAAAAGAATATATAATGCTGATAATCAGCAATTTGCATTTTTCTTATTTTTGCCAAATTAGCCCATTTTTGCCTGTTTTTGGTTAGATAGTACACTTTTAGTACACTTTGATATTCGAAACTTTTTAGTATCTTTGCAAAATAAGAAAGCATCTGAAAATAAACGAGTTAATGATTTACTCGGTCTGATACACATTTAGGTACATAACTATCAATTATGGCAAAGTTAGAGAATAAAGCAAAGGAAAACCCGAAATTGGAGCAAAATGTGCTTGTTGATGGTCGGATTAGTCTCTATTTGGAGTATTATCTCGGTAGAGAAGAAACGCCTGTTTTAGACGATAATGGTAATCCTGTTTTGTATGAAACAGGTAAGATGATGGGCAAGCCCAAAGTTCACATCAAACACAACAGGCGAAAAGAGAATTTGCAGTTGTATTTGATAGCCAAGCCCCGTACCCCTGCCGAGCGACAGCAAAATAAAGAAACACTTGAATTGGCTGCTAAAATTCGTGCCGAGCGTGAACAACAGTTTAAGGAAAGTATGCTTGGCTATCGTTTGAAAAAAGATAGGAGTATTAACTTCTTAGACTACTATCAGGCTTACATTGATAGCTATACCAAGAAAGACCTGCGAATGATAAAGATAGCCTTGAATCGTTTTAAAGACTTTCTGAAAGAGCACTACCCTCTCTATGAGTATAGTATCAAGCCCGATCTGATAACCAAAGAAATGATGGAACGGTTTGTGGAATATCTGCAATCGCGAAGTGTTGGTGAAGGTGCAAAGAGCATCTACCAGCGTTTCAAGAAAGTGGTGCGTTATGCTATCGACCATGAAGTGATGTTGAAAGATCCATGTAAGGCTGTGGTGTGCAAGGTCGATGAGCAGATTTTGCGCAAGGATGTGCTGTCTATGGACGAAATCCAATCTTTAATTCAATGTCATTACGACAACGAGAATCCCAATGTCAGACGAGCCTTTATTCTATGCCTATATTGTGGTTTGCGCTTCTGCGATGTGAAAGATCTAACCTATAAGAACATTGATTACACCAATCGCCTATTGAAGTTTGAGCAGAATAAAACCAAAGGACATTCTGCCAATAGTGGTGTGGTTATCCCTTTGAACGATGGTTTGCTTTCATTGATAGGAGAAGCTCCCGAAGACTTAGATACTTCCATTTTCAATTTACCCACATACGAGAGTTGTTGCAAATCCGTAAAGCGATGGGTAAAGCGTGCAGGTATCAATAAACACATCAGCTGGCATTGTGCCCGCCATAGTTTTGCCGTGAATATCTTGAATAATGGTGCCAATATCAAGACCGTTGCAAGTCTTTTAGGGCATAGCGGATTGAAGCATACCGAGAAATATACTCGTGCTGTGGATAAGTTAAAGTCGGAGGCTATTAATAGTTTGCCAGAATTGAAGTTATAACAAGAAAAATGAATTAAAGAACATTTTTTTGATTAGTAACAACCATCTTTTTACTCAAAAGAGATACATTCTGAAAAATAATGAGTAATTTTATGGCGTAATCAAGTTACATAAGTATGGAACGCAAGAAAATAAACCGTTTAAAGGTGGTTCTCGCAGAAAAAGGAATGACCAATAAACAACTGGCAGAAATCTTGGATAAAGACCCTGCTGTTATATCAAAGTGGGTAACGAATGTTGCCCAACCCAATGTTGAAATGTTCATTCAGTTGGCAAAGATATTGGGAGTGAGAGTTGATGATTTGTTGTGGACAGAGGATATTTAATCCTCATATATAAACGAGTATCGTGATATTAAGATGAAAGATCAAATATTCATAAGTCATGCGACACCAGAAGATAATGACTTTACCATATGGCTCGCTTCTCGTTTAGAAATGCGGGGCTATCAAGTATGGATTGACAAAAATGGACTTCTTGGAGGAGAACGTTTCTGGCAAACCATACAGACAGCAATTTACTCCTCTCGAAAAGTTTTGCTAGTTTATTCTAAAAATATCGTACGTGATGGTATATTCAAAAAAGGTATCGAAGATGAATTAGAATATGCCAAAAGTCTTGTAGGAATAAAGAATGACACAGAGTTTGTTATTCCGTTACATATTGATGATTCTGCATATAATCTTGTAATTGGATTACCCAATATCAATCATATCCCATTTGTTGGGAACTGGGCAAAAGGATTGGTACAGCTATTTAAGAAGTTAGATAAAGATGGAGTAACATATAGTACAGATATAGAATCTTCACTATCAAATTGGTACGAAACTTCATATTCGACCGATTCATCAATTGTCTTGAAGAAAGAATTATACTATACTTCTTGGTGGAGTGTAAAATCAATTCCCCAGAAATTTTACATGTATCAATTCCTCAATAAAGAACAGGCTACCTATATTCGACAAGCGAACATAAATATTCCTATAGCTCAATTGGCAAATACATTATCTTCTTTTGATGATAGATTGTCATATCTAATAGATAAAGAGGGACAAAGTTTTGATGTTCATCCACAGTCGGTATATTCTTTCTCTCTCGAACAAATTTTATATGGCTTCAATTCTGATAGCTTCCCTACACACAAGGATGTAGTAAATCATTTTAAAGATTTCTTGAGATATTTAATCTCGGAAATTATTAGGAATAAAGGTTATCGCAAAACGGAGCTATCTAATAAAAAATATGTTTTTTATCGACCTATATATAAGAAAAAGCCAATCCCCATTCATTTTAAATATAAATACTCCTCAAAAAACAAAAGAAAATCATTAGGTGGCAGATATAAAGATAAAGGCTTTTGGCATTACGGAATATCCATACAACCAATCGTTCATCCTTTTATTGGGGCTTCTATTAAGTCGCATTTGATATTTACTCAAGATGGGGTGAATATTATAGATAATGATTCAACTCAACACTCTTACCGAAGAAATAAAGGGAAAACCTTTTTCAATGAACAATGGAGGGATATGCTGATAGCACTTTTATTTTCTTTACAAGATAATAATGAAGAGATAAAGCTTTCAGTAAGCCAGTCTAATGATATGCTTGAAATGAAAAATTGGACAGAAACCTTTTGGAGTGAATATGGCTATTATGACCCATGTAGCACCATGAGTGAAGATGACATTGTAGACTTGATAGATGAAGATAAAACAGAATGATAGAGCCAATTATTAAATACATAGAAGAACCATTTCTAACATTTGGCTGTAACCAAAAGGCAATAGACCCGAGAGATGGCCTGATGTTATTTGGCCCTTTTGACAAGACGAAGTTAAAAGGTTCAATAACACTGGGTATTATTGGACCCGCAGCGGCACGATTATCTATGACAGATTATCTTAGAAAACTGCATGAACAAATACTGCCAATTAAAGATTCTAAAAAGTATCCTATTTTTCCTGGAATTGAATCTACAATGGGGATAGCTGTGAATTTTGGAAATATACCGCAAATAGATGTAAAAGAAGAAAATATTAAATCGGCTTTAAGACATACAAATGCACATATTCGCATTCATGAACTTGTGAATTTATATGTAGATCCTTTGATGGCTTACATGAAAGAGGAAGAAATTCCCGTGAACCTTTGGTTAGTAGTTATTCCAGAAGTTATTTTTACTTATGGCCGACCACAATCAAAAATTAAGAAAGCTGAGGATAATATACACACTAAGTTTTCAAAAGAGATTTTAAATCCAAATAATCAGAATCTCTTTCCCGAGTTTCAGAAAGAAGATGATAAAATAAGGGAAGCTTATGAATATGAAATAAATTTTCACAACCAGTTAAAAGCAAGACTGTTAGGGAGTAATATAGCGACGCAAATTATCAGAGATTCAAAAATATCAAATATTGGATTGTCTGAAAAACAAATAGAGAAAGAAGAACAAGTTAGAACTGCAAAAGCTTGGAACTTAGCATCTGCCATATATTATAAGCTTGGAGGACTGCCATGGAAAATGGGGGAGGTTCGAGAAGGAGTCTGTTATTTAGGATTAGTTTATAAAAAAACTGATGAAAAAAACAGGAATGCCTGTTGTGCGGCACAAATGTTCCTTGATTCTGGAGATGGTATGGTATTTAAAGGCAATGTCGGACCTTGGTGGAACCCACAGACCAAAGAGTTTCATTTGTCAAAAGAGGATGCATATAATATAATAAGCCAATCATTAGAATCATATTTTAGTAAATTTGGATCCTATCCATCAGAAGTGTTTATTCATGCAAGAACATACTTTGATGATGCAGAGTGGGCAGGTTTTGAAGAAGCCTCATGTAACAAATCAAAAATAATTGGTGTAAGAATCAGAAGTAACAACACCTTCAAATTGTATCGGCAATTTTCTTATTGTGTGCCGCGAGGACTAATGCTCCAATATGATGAATATAAAGCCCTTTTGTGGACCAAAGGTTATATTCCAAGGTTTAAAACTCAAATTGGATTGGAAACTCCGAATCCTATTGATATTCAAATCACCCGTGGAAATGCAAATATTGATATTGTTTGCAAAGATATTATGAGTTTGACAAAACTCAATTATAATGCATGTATTTATGGAGATGGATTACCTGTAACATTAAAATTTGCAGACTCAATAGGAGAAATATTGACAGCAGGAAAAGATTTAGACACAGGTGTATTACCTTTTAAGTTTTATATATAAAATTGAGATATGCCTACACTACATTGGATAGGAAAAGATAAGGTTGTTAACCATCATGCGGAGGTACCCTTCCGTGTGTTGGAACACAAATATGGGTATCGAGGAGACAAGCCTTCTGATACCTCTGAAACTCATAGTGGAAATAAGATTATTCATGGAGATAATCTCGAAGCGTTAAAGGCATTATTACCAGAATATGAGGGACGAGTAGATTGCGTCTATATAGATCCTCCCTATAATACAGGCGAAGAGGGCTGGGTGTATAACGATAATGTGAATGACCCACACATACGCAAATGGCTCGGAGAAGTGGTAGGTGTCGAGGGCGAAGATCTTAGCAGGCATGATAAATGGCTTTGCATGATGTATCCAAGGCTAAGGCTACTCCAGTTGCTATTATCCAGTACAGGAATTATTTTTATAAGTATTGATGATAATGAATATGCGAATCTAAAGTGTATTTGTGATGAAATTTTCGGCAGCACAAATTTTGTAGCCACTTTTATTTGGGAAAAAAGAAAAAATAGAGAGAATAGAAAGGTTGTTTCATGTCGTCACGATTATATCCTTTGCTATTGTAAAGATATAATGAAGACAGATAGATGCCTGCATCTCTTACCCATGTCGAAAGAAGCATTGAGTAGATATCAAAACCCTGATAATGACCCACGTGGCTTATGGAAGTCTGACCCAGCAACAGCACAAGCAGGACATGCCACTGAAAGCCAATTTTACACATTGATAGCTCCAAACGGAAAAAAACATACTTTACCAAATGGACGCTGTTGGTTATATACAGAAGAGGTAATGCGGCAAGCTATTGCCGATAGACGAATTTGGTTTGGAGAAAGTGGTAATAATGTTCCGCGAAAGAAGACATATCTAAATGATAAAGATAGAGGATTAACCCCTGAAACCATTCTCTTTGCTGCTGATGTGGCTACAAATGAAATCGCCAAGAACAATTTAAAAAATATCTTCTCTGAACAAATTCCTTTTACGACACCTAAACCATTCCAATTGATAGAACACCTGATTCAAATTGCAACTGATGATGATAGTATTATCCTCGATTCTTTTGCAGGCTCAGGAACGACAGCTCATTCTGTGTTAGATGTTAATTTTAATACGAAGGGCAACAGAAAGTTTATCTTAATAGAAATGGAAGCTTATGCAGAAAGTATTACTGCGGAACGAATACGCCGGGTAATCAAAGGCTACGGAGAAGGGAAGAAAGCTGTTGAAGGCTTGGGGGGCTCTTTCGATTACTACGAATTAGGTTCTCCTCTGTTCAATGAAGATGGTAACCTAAACGAGCAGGTCGGTATAGGAAAGATGCGTGAATACATTTATTATACAGAGACTCACGATTACCTGACAAATCAGCAAACAGTGGATTATCCCTATCTGTTAGACTACAAGGATGGTACGGGCTATTTTTTTTATTACGAGCCCAATGAGATCACAACTTTGTCGTATGACACATTAAACATAGTACCCAAGACTGCAGACCATTATGTGATTTATGCTGATATCTGCACGATTAGTAAAGAGCAGCTGGCGCAATTGAATATTACATTCAAGAAGATTCCTCGTGACATCAATAGATTTTAAAGTATGCAACTGAAAGAATATCAACACCAAGTGCTCCGAGATTTGGAGCAATATATTGAGACTTTGAATGGTAGCAAAAGTCTCTCTGTAGCCTATTCTCAATATTGGGGAAACAGAGGAGTTTCGGTGAACGGATTCAGTAACAGCTATCTGCATCCCTATGTCAATACCGTGAACGGTGCGCCGCGTGTAACGCTGAAAGTTCCTACAGCGGGTGGCAAGACATTCATTGCCTGCAATGCTATTAAAAGGATTATGGATAACCTGCAAACAGGTACTCCTAATCGGGTTGTGGCATGGTTTGTTCCCAGCGATACCATTCTCAAGCAAACTTTGGAGAAATTACAGGATGCCACTCATCCCTATCGTCAAACAATAGATGCATTATTTTCCCACCGTGTAACAGTGGTGGACAAGGAGGCTGCGCTGATGGGGCAAGGCATTAGCCCTGTACAGATGCACGATAATCTGACCATCTTCGTGTTAAGTGCCCAGTCGTTTGTGGAAACCATCCGTGTGAAGAAAGACAAAAGTGTAGAGCAATTGAAACCTCGTGCTTTTCGAGAGAATGGAAACTTCCTTGAACATACGCAATATTATGTTCACCCAGACCAGTTGATTGACAATGCAGACCCAACGGCACTCATACAGGTGATAGCCCAGCAGAACCCGTTGGTGATAGTAGATGAAAGTCATAACTTCAAGGCCGATCTAAGAGTAGAACTGCTCAACAATCTATCTCCCCGATTCATATTGGAATTGACAGCAACTCCACGCGACAATAGCAATATCATCAGTTTTGTAGATGCCATGCAACTGAAGCGTGAAAACATGGTGAAACTTCCCGTTATCGTGGAAAATCGCAACTCGCCTAAAGATGTGCTTGTTAGTGCCATCCGAATGCGTAATAGTCTGGAACAACATGCCGTTGAGATGGAAAAGCATGGTGGTAGATACATCCGTCCAATTGTATTATTTCAAGCTCAACCAAAGATTGATAACGACAACATTACTTTTGATAAGATAAAAAACAACCTTATTGGTTTTGGTATTCCTGAGGAGCAAATCAAAATCAAGACGGCTAATAAAGACGAATTAAAGAGCATTGACTTGATGAGTCGTGCTTGTGAAGTAAGATACATTATAACCGTAAATGCGCTGAAAGAAGGTTGGGATTGTCCCTTTGCCTACATTTTGGCAACATTGGCGAACAAAACAAGTCGTGTTGATGTAGAACAAATTTTGGGGCGCATACTCCGTCAGCCATATACCACCCAGCATCAGAATCCTTTGCTCAATCTTTCCTATGTTTTCACAAGCAGTAATGACTTCCGTGATACAGTCGAGAGAATCATTCTTTCGTTACAAAAGGCGGGATTCAGCAAAAAAGACTTCCGTGAAGTAAATATGGATAGTGTTGCAGAAGAAAAGAAAAGTATTCCCAATTTGTTTGATAAGCCACAAAATCAGGAGAAAAAGAATGAGGTAGAGGATGCTATCGAATTATCAATAGAAGAGGTAGCTACAATCAAAGAAACGATACAGAACGATGCTCCAAGTAAATATATCCAAGACTTACAAAAGCAGGCGGAGCAGATGGGCAATGAGTATAATCAGAAAATAAATGAACAGTCACAAAGTGGAAACATCGATCCACTTGCGGCTATTATACCAACAGAAATGTATTATCCTATCAATGAAAGTTATAAAGAGGTAGTAGCAGAAATAAACCTCCCTGTCTTCTACACAAAGACTGTTGCATCAATATTCTCCGATGAGGAATGGATTCCTTTGGAAAAATCGATGTTGACGAAAGGTTTTGATTTGCCTTCAAAGGATGCTACTGTGGATTTCACCATTGTCCGCCCACAGGGTATTACTATCGATGTTGCGGAATCTGGCGATGATTATGTGCCAGTGCGCCGCAATAATCAGCAAGCCATAGACTTTATTCGACAGCAATATATGGATAAGTCCGCAACCACTCAGAAAGAGATGTTAAGCAAGCAAATTGCAAGTATGGTTAAGTTTGACAATGTTGTGGAGCCAGATATTAAGAAATACATAGATAGGGTGATTTCTGGACTCGATACCGACGCTATTGCTAGTTTGGTGGACAACCTCTACTTGACACGAGATGCCATCAAAGAAAAAATAGAGATTCTCTTAAAGGATTACCAAAAACAGGTTTTCCTGCAATGGTTAAATGTGGGAAAGATTCAACTTAAAGGGCATTATACCTTTATTGATGCTATTGCAATGCCAAAAGAAGAAATGGTCGGCATTGATAAAGGGTTGTATGTTGCCGAAGAAACGGTCAATGACTTTGAATACGATGTCATTTCTGCCATAGCTGATAATCCCAATGTCTTGTTCTGGCATCGTAATCGAGAAAAGAAGGATTTCTGCATTAATGGGTATATCAATCATTACCCCGACTTTATCATTCGTATGAAGTCTGGAAACACTATTCTTGTAGAGGCAAAAGGCGACCATTTAGTCAATGATGATTCGAAGAACAAGATTTGGCTTGGTAATAAATGAGCCGACCTTGCTGGAAGCGACTATAAATATTTTATGGTATTCCAAACAAAAGAGATAGAAGGTGCAATTACTGTCAAGCAGTTGTTGCAGTATTTGAATGAGTTATAAATTAGAAATATAGTAAAAAGGAGTATAATATGAATAACCTTTTCCCAAAATTCATTCAGAATCGGCCTAAAGGGTTCGATAAGTTTGATGGCGCATCTCAGACAAAACTTGCAAAAGCAATTGCACGGCAGATTATTAAGAATGATGTTCTACCAAAAGAAGATGCCTTGCCCAAAATTATTGGTATTCAAGGAGAATGGGGGGCTGGTAAAACAAACTTGGTAAGACTATTAGAGAAAGAATTGTCTGATAAATATTATTTCTTTGAATACGACGCATGGGGGCATCAAGAAGACTTACAAAGACGTTCCATTTTAGAACTATTGACAGCTAAATTAATAGATGATAGATTTTTGTCTGGCAATTCTACAATTAGAATAAAAGGTGGAGGAGAAAAAACGGTTTCTTGGGCGGAGAAACTAAAGTACTTATTAGCTAGGAAAACAGAAAAAGTTACAGAGAAGTATCCCCAAATTAGTAATGGCATGGCTGCAACTGCATTAGTTGCAATCTTGACCCCTATTTTTACCTATATTTCATATGTTATCAAGCCAACTTCTACCAATTGGTTGCAGACAATAGTTTCTATTATTATTTCAGCTCTTCCTGTTATCATAGGATTAATCGTATGGTTATGTGCGTATCTAAGAAATCACAGGTATGGTCTTAGTTATTTATTAGCCATATATAATGATAAGATTGAAAATGATGTTTGCTATGAAACTTTAAGTGAAGATGAGCCAACGGTCATAGAATTTAAGGCATGGATGATGGACATATCAAACTATATTAAGAATAACAACAAACCGAAGTTAATACTTGTATTTGATAATATGGATCGTCTACCTGCTGAGAAAGTTAAGGAGCTATGGTCTTCTATTCATACTTTTTTTGCTGATGACGGATTTGAGAATATTTGGGCGATTATCCCTTTTGATAAAAAACATTTGGCCTGCGCTTTTGGAAATGAAAAGGCTGATGAGGCAAAGGAACTTACCCAACTTTTTATTAGTAAAACATTTCCAGTAATATATAGAGTTGCACCGCCTGTTATTACGGATTATCGTAATCTATTTGAAAAACTTTTTATAGAGGCATTTGGAAATGCGGAAGAGGACTCTCGTGAAACGATAAATAGATTATGTCGTATGGTAAGGCCTGACGCAAATGTTAGGGATATTATTATGTATATAAATGCAATTGTAGCGTTAAAGCAAGAGCGGGCAAATGATATTTCTCTTATTAACATGGCTGTTTTTTTACTATTTCAAGATGATATATTAGAACATCCTAATACGCAAATTTTGTCTGGTGAATATTTGAAAAATGTAAGCTCTATTGTCAATAATGACATGCAAATGCAAAAAGAAATAGCAGCTTTAGTATATGGGGTAGATGTTGAACTTGCAAGGCAGATCCCATTGACAAAATATATTGAAAAATGTATTTCAGAAACAGAAGGATATGATATTAATGAGTATGCTGAGTCAAATATTTCTTTTGACGCAGTTTTAGAAGATGTTGCTATCAATAGGGATGATATTCCTGTTGATAATTTAATCAATTGTATTGGCAAACTAAATAAAAATAATGCGAATATACAGAAAATATGGAATTCCATTGCTCTAAGAAAGGTGCAATTGCCAATAGAAAAGCAGATGTTAACAAATGAATACAAAGTCATACTCTCAAAAGTTAAAGATCAGCTAACCCTTAAAAGGATTGTAGAAGCTTTCTACCTAAAGATTTACGATTTTTCTGAATTTAAGGGCAATGCATATTTTGCTTCATTGAAAGAATTGGAAAAATATCTTATAGAAGAAAACATTTCATGCCAATTAACACAGGTAAAGGATAAAAATGTAAATCCAGAAATCTTCATTGATTACTTACGAGAGGCAAAGGATGAATATAAAAAATATCGTGTTCATACTGTCGCGACCTCTTTTGATGCATATTTATCTGAGAAATTGAACACTGGTGATTATTCTTATTCTGATGTAATAGCTTTATTGGACGGTGATACGAATTATAAATTCCCTAAATTAATAAATGCCATAGAATTGTATATTGAAGAAGATAAAGTTGAAGCTTCTTCTATTGGGGAGATATTTTTAACTTATAAAAAGCTATCAGATAAAAAACCATTACAAAAAAGCTTGACCTCACAGACAGTTAGTTCTATAATGCAACAAATAGAACCAACACAAAAAGGTTATATTGATATTGTTGCCATGAGATTAGCACAAGGTCAACCGGTATCATCAGTAAATACATCATGCATTCCTGAAATAGCAGGAGTTATTGATTACTATGCAGATTATGGAGAACTTCTACAAAAGAGTCTCAATTGGGATAATAGCCTACTAAATGATGTGTTAAAATATATGACTCAAAACAGAAAAGGAGAACATCTTTTGATAGAAGATATTCTTCCTCTGTACTTTCAAATAAAGGATAGGATTGGTGTTTCAGACAAAGAAATGTTAGATCAACTGTCTGATTGGAGCAATAATGTAGATGGGAATATAACTAATGATAATATTCAGAAAATTATTCCAAATGCATCGTTTTATAAGTTGTCTATTCAATACAAGAATGAACTGACAGAGAAATTAAATAAAATAGTCATTGAAGCAATTAATACAGTTTCTACAGAAGAATTATATGCTCAACGAAACAGTCGTACGACATATTATTGGTTTATAGCTATACGCGAGTTCGTCGGAACAGAGTTCATGCATCCTTTGCCTACTAATATTTCCGACTTCGGTAAGAAAATATTACAAGATATTGGTAATAATGTACAGACTCTCCCTTTGCCAGAAGACTACTCCAAGATAATCAATAGCATTGATAAATGCACTACATATTCAATAATATCAGATATACGAAATTCTTATTGTAATGGGAGGGTTTCTATCGATAGGGAAAAATTTAAATTCTTTGAACAATGGTTTAGGACACAAGGAAAACTAGAGGATAGGGCTGGAGATTCTGTTGATAAAATTTTGAAGCCAATTATAAGTAGTGAAGATTGCCGGAATATTATATTAGAACAGAAAGAATTCTATATATCCTTGATAAATCATGCAGGTAATGCTGCGAATGACTTTAAGCAAACACTACATAATATTGTTGATAATACAAAAGATATTACATTGAGACAATTTGCAGAGGCAATCGGTGTTGTTTTTGAAAGTGGAGACACAGAGAATAATGAATAAGATGATTATACAAGAAATAATACTCCGTAAAGAAGATCAGACATTTGACTGCAAAAGTATTCAAATAGATCCGAAGGCATTGGCTATCACCATCGTGGCATTTGCAAATGCTGATGGCGGAACGATTGCTATTGGTGTGTCTGATAAGACGAGGAAGATAGAAGGCGTGGATCAACATACAGAGAAGCTGAATGAGTTGCTGCGTGTTCCTTTAGATTTCTGTAATCCTTCTGTGCCTATTACCAGCAACCTACTGCCCTGTACTGATAAGGATGGGAACGACAACCATATCTTGTTGATGTATATCCCTGCAAGTTCGGAGCTACACGCTAATCAGGCAGACGAAGCCTATATGCGTGTTGGTGATAAGAGTAGAAAGTTGTCTTTTGAAGAGCGTATACAGTTGATGTACGACAAGGGCGAGCGTTATTATGAGGATACGGCTGTGTATGGTGCTACGGTAGATGATATTGATATGGCTGCTGTCGAAAGATATACGGAATTGATAGGTTATACCAAGTCTGCAAAGCAATATCTACAAGAGAACAATGGATTCTTGACTATAAACGCAAAGGGAGAAGAGCAAGTTAGTGTGGCTTGTATTCTGCTATTTGGCAAATATCCCCAGAAGTTCTTCCCTCGTGGACGCACTCGCTTTATTCGCTATAAAGGTACAGAGGAACAAGTGGGTGCAGATATGAATGTGATTAAGGATGTAACCTTTGAAGGAACGATACTTGATCAAGTGAAAGCCACGATAGCTTATCTTGAAACACAAGTGGAGGAGCATACGTTCCTTGGGCAGCATGGACAGTTCGTAACCCATAGAGATTACCCAAAGTTTGTGATACAAGAAATGGTAGTTAACGCTTGTTGTCACCGTGCCTACAATATTAAGGGTACGGAAATTCAAATCAAAATGCTTGATGATCGGCTTGTGTTCGAGTCTCCGGGCAGATTACCTGGAATGGTCAAGCCCTCTAACATCCGTCATACACATTTCTCTCGCAATCCAAAAATTGCCCAATTCCTCAAAGCGTACGACTTTGTGAAAGAATTTGGTGAGGGTGTGGATCGTGTGTGTAGAGAGTTGGAAGCTAATAGGTCGCCAATCCCTACATATCATTTGGATGATTTTATCCTTAAAATTACAGTTCCAAAAGTTATACATCGGTCTATAACCAATGGCTATGCGACTGTAAATACCAAAAATGCAACTGTAAATGCAACTGCAAATAGTCCAAAAGATACTGTAAATGCTCAAAACGCGACTGTAAATGCCGAAAATGCAACTATAAATTCCAATGATACTATAGATAGATTAATAGCAAAAGCAGCCAAACAGGGGGATAAACTTACAGCGAATCGTATCTCTATTTTACGACTGATGGTAGAAAACCCTTATATTACAAAGGAAGAAATGGCTTCTATTATAGGATTGAGTGGTAGTACAATCATGCGTAATATTGAATTTATGCGTGGCAAGTATCTTCGTAGAGTCGGCTCGGATAAAAGTGGCTTCTGGGAAATTATAGAATAGAAATATGGAAACGAATTTATTGCTTGCATTAAAACAGTTTCAGCATAATGTTGAAGTAAATCCCGATTGTTTAAGAAATTTAATAGGAGAGAAACTATTAGAAGAACAATTTTCCATGGTAGCAGACACCTTATTATTTGGTGGGTTTCTGTTAATAAACAGGAGATTTGAGATTTATGCCCATTCTATAGAATTTTATTTTCATGTAGAGAAGTCGGCTAATCAAGAGTTTGTTCATGATCCTGTTATGTTTCATCGAAATAAATTAGATGATGCAGATTATAGGACTGTGAATACACCATATTTGAAGATAGGAAGTTTCTATTTGCATAAATTTGGTCTGGATATTACTTTTGAGAAAGAAGGCGAATATCGCGCATCCATTCTAATCAAAACCTTTAATGTCGTTGATAGAAATGAGCAAAGTAATAAAGCAAATTTAAATAGAGATAAGAGGATGGCAAGCTCGTATATTTATGACTATCTCCAGTTTATGGAGCCAGACAATGATACATTAAAGTCGGCTATCCAAATGGAATGGTTACCAGAATTACAAATACTGCCATCATTTTGTTCTGTAGCAGCCCCACGCATTAATATTAATAAATTCGTCATTGATAACAATGGAAATCAAACCTCTATAAAGTCACCAGAGAAAGATATCCGACCATGGCGATACTATCGAAAAGAACCTTATCATCTGCTAACAAACTTACTAAAAGCAAGAAGGGTATGATATTATCAAGTCAAACCAACAGTGTATACTTCTCGGCTCATTTGGCCAATGACTATAGGCAATTGTACGAAGCGGTGAAGTCTGTCTTACAAGACTATCAGATACATGTAGATGTTTTGTGTAAGACTGCAGATTATTGGTGTCGTGACTATATGCCAATACAGGTTACGGATAATACTTTTGTAAAGTATAAGTACAAGCCAGACTATTTGAATAAGAGGGGAAAACGTGAGTTTATTACGAATGTAGACGAACCTTTATCTTTTCTCAATCTCAATGATAACAAGTTTATTAATCTCTCAGATATTACTATTGATGGTGGTAATGTCGTTAAGACTCCGTATCATGTTCTAATGACAGAAAAGATATTTATAGAGAACCCACAATATCAAAATAAATTAAAATTAATCTATCGCTTAGAAAAAGCTTTCCAAACAGAGATAATAATACTTCCTTGGTGTAACAGGTCGCAAGATAAGTGTGGCCATACAGATGGTATGGTAAGATTTGTAAAAGACAAAGAATTATTAATGGCAGACTATACCAATTTTGCTCCAAGAAATGGAAAGCGAATAAGAAAAATATTAGAGGAGAATGGCTATATTGTGCATGAACTTCCATTACCTTATACTATCAATGATTCGTGGGCTTATATTAATTTTCTGCAAACATCTAAGGTAATTTTGGTGCCTGGACTCAATCTAAAAACTGATAGTATAGCCTTAGAGTATTTACAGTCTTTATTTCATAGCCAAAAGATAATACAAATACCTGCTCCTTATCTAATTAGTAAATATGGAGGAGCCTTTAATTGTATGTCATGGAATATTAAAGAATAGATTTTCCGGATGTCTTCTTTTACTATATCTACCATAATAGCTTTTTATGCCTAATTTCTTGACAAGTAGAAGTAGTTATGAAGATCACAGTGTCAAAGACGATGGAAAAAGTGATATAACCAGCCCAACCAAGTATTCTGTTTGGTTAGGCTTGTTCCATATGAGGCTACTTCAGTTTCCTTTGCATCAGACTATCTGCTTTCTGCTTTAATTCCAAGTCGTAGCCATCAGTTTTCTTCTTGATATTTTTGATTGCAATTTCGTTTCGATGAATATCAAACACATCGTTGAGCCATAGGATTTCCTTTGGACTGCAACCTCGCCACACTCTGATAATTCGGAACTTCAAGGCATCATCTTTGTATTGTGGTTTGCTTTGCCACAAGAAGTAGTTGCCGACCAAAGAAACAAAGCAAAGCATAGATACAGACACCATAGTAGTAAAGACTTTTGACGACTTGATGTCGAAACTGTGCCTATGAATCTGCTCCTGTGGTTGTGGATGCTCTTTCTGCTCCTGCCACTCATGTAACATAGTCAATACGCTTGCCACCAACTTATCAATAGATTTGGCTTCCTCATCCTTGATACGCATTTGTATGGCTATATACTTATTGAGTATCTCCTTCGTTTTCTGCTCATATTGTTTGAGCAGCTCTTGGTCTTGCTGTTCATTACTTTGCGCTGGAATAGTAGGTGTAGGAAGAGAAACAGAACTGATGTCCTTTTCTTTAAGTTCCCTTACTTCCTTGTAAATTGCCTCCAACTTGTTCTTGATTTCCTCAAAGAGAACAAATGTATTATTATCTGCCATAGTTATAAATGTATTTTACGTTTTTTCTTTTTCTTCTTTTTGTCGAGTGTGTTGTAAACTTCCGCAGGAACTGTACCGTGAGACTGAAATAGGTCTAATCCTCCCTCGATGAAGTCATTAACAAGTGTGCTCGTAGCATCTGCAACATCTGATATAAGATTGACGGTTCCTTGTGCCTGTTGACAGTTTTCTTTGTTAGTCTGCTGCAAGGCAAAATCAATCTTGGAATAGCTGCAACTCCTGTCCACCTTTGATCCGTTGAAATGATAGCCGTTCTTCTCAAAGACAATGCCCTGTACTTCTTGTGTATTGCCTTTGTATTTGAAGTGCACATCAATCCCTTCATTTCTCAGGTGAGCGAGTAATGATTTCCAATTCCTGCTTTTAGGAATCTTTTCCCTTAAAGCCTGATAAATCTCATACTTGGTCTTGTCTGGTTCTTTCAAGCGGTGTTCCTTGATTTTCTCCTTGCCACTGGCAAAGTATAAATCATATTTAGTGGTCAGTTCCTTACAAATCTTCTCGCTTCTGAATCTGTCGTTTTTGTCGGAGATGGTCTTGCCGTGATTGTCTATCCTATTGAAAGCAATATGGACATGCGGATGATCCTTGTCAAAATGGCGACCTATGATATACTGCGTATCTTTTATCCCCATTTTCTCCATATACTCACGAGCGACTTGTGTCATGAACTCGTTGCTTAATTTGAGAGAATCCTGTGTGGAGAAACTCAAGGAGATATGTCCGACGACCTTACGCACTCTTGAGTTTAGATTTGTTTGGTCGATGAAGCTCTGAATGATGTGGCTAATATCATCTGTCCTTACACCCGAACTATCTATAAGTTCCGTTCCTTTCTTCGGGTCGAGGATGTAGTTAATAACACCCTTGAAGCCCGAACCTTTCATTATCTTGGCAATCATTTTCGTATCAGATTTAGGATTTTGTCAATCTTGCCAATGATGATTTTGTGGAAAGGAGCAACGACATGAAACCCATCCGCATTGGCACGATGTGCCAATTGATTGAGATTGTTTGCCATTCCACACAGCTTACGGATGAAGTCTGCTTGCTCTACGGTCAGTCGTTCAATGACATTTCCTTTATCAAGAACTTTTCTTACAAACTCACTCATGGTTACTCCTGCGCTTTTGGCTTTGCCTTTGAGCGTATAGTAATCCTGCGTATTCAGTTTCACCGTGATACGGTATTTCTTCTTTTCGGCTACGCCCTTGGTTGGGCGACCACCTTTTTTATATTCTGTTTTTATCATACTTGTTTCTTTAATTTGATTTGATGGAGACCAGCGGGATGATTCTCTGCAACGACTGTCAGGAGGTGGGCAAGTGGTTTTGGTATGCCCAAAACATAAACTTGCTCCCCCAGTAAACAGATTATGTAAAACTATTCTTGTAATCATAGCTTAATCCCTTTGGTCTTCTTATTTTCTGCTTTCTCTGAATGCTTGAATTCAGCACATAAATAGTCGTTTAGATCCTTGAAATCACTATACAAAGAAGATGAATCTAAGACTGAACGACTCAATTCTTTCGATAATTGTTTATAAGCATTCCTGCCTGCATCGTCATTATCCAAGTAGCATTGGATGCTGTCGTAATGCGACAACTTCTCTGTAACCTTATGAATATTTGATACAGAATTGAGGACTATGTAATCTTGTTGGCTTAGCCCTGTCCGCTGCGGATTCTTCAATTTTCTTAGTGTAATAAAAGACAAAAAGTCCATAAAACCCTCGAAAAGAAAGCAAATCTTCTTCGACTCATGGGCATAGAAAACACTAATATCCTTTGGAGCAATGCAGCCTTTGAAGAACGGGTTGCGTATTTCATACCCACCTGCACTATTGGGAAAACCTATCCCAAAATAATGCTTACCATTAGAGTCGTAATGAAGTTCTTTACACACAATGGTAGCTACTTCCATGTCAATACATCTTTCATATAAGTATCTGATAAGGGCAGGATGTGTCAAAGGTAGAACTTTTAAGTTCTCAAAGGGGTGTGCGTGTTGTGGTGATTCCTTCCTTGAATAAGGAATAGATAAGGGATGCACACAACTTAGAGCATTGCGTTCTATCTGTCTAATAAGATAGGACACATCGGAAGACTTATATAGTTCCTCTGCCAGAGCGATGATGTTTCCACCTTTTCCTATTCCAAAGTCATACCATTGGTTGAGATTTGTGTTTACCTTGAATGAAGCATGGTGTTCTGTACGAAAGGGGGAGAGATACCATAACTTGTTACCTTGTTGTTTGATAGGTGTATGTCCCAGACTTGCAAGAAAATCTTGCAGTCTTATTGTTTTAATTTCTTGAATGTTCATATTACAATGAAGTTGAATGGTTTGAAAAATTGATGATTTGATGAAATGAAACATAATCTACTCGTTATAAACGACTTATGTACTCATCGTAGCTTCATCACAATGCCTACCAAAGTAGAATATACTTTTATGCTTCATAGAAGTGCCAAAATCTCGATTTCATGACTTCGTTATTTCCCGATCTCGCTCTCTAACATTTTCCCGAAATACAGAGATTTCTCCGTTATAACACATCTGACCTTGTTTAGCAAGTTGTACTTTTGTGCGGACAAAAGTGTTACCGATTTCGCGAAATCGGGAAATGGGGTCGCAACTCACATAAAGGAGCCAACCAAAAGAGAAACTTGATATATTTCTCTTTTGGATAGTATAGAATACTTCTTTCATCATTCCTTTATACTGATGAGCAAAAGGATGAATGAGTAAGACATTGTCAATCAGAATCTTATATACTCCTTTCATCATTTCATCAAAATAAATGATTAAATGTTTGTGAGTAGTTCTTTGGTCGCGGTGTAGTACCTACCTGTCCTCTTGATGGGCGAATAGTTCCTGAAGCTATTGTAGTCAATCTGATAGGTGAGATAGGTAAGACTGTTGGGAGCAGGCGAGAGCTTCCAAATATCCTGCACAATCCTACGGACTTGGCTTTTGTCAGCCTTGCAGCCTGTGTTGTTTAGTAGGCACACCATATCATTGATACAGAAAGAATACTCGGTAACCACCATCTGCTCCATTACCTCTAAGCAGAGTTCAGACATTTCCAACTCTATCTTATTTCTATTGCTGCGTATTATACGCTGTAGAGCGGGTGTAAAAGTCAGCTTGGGTGCAAACCACATACGACTTTCCTTTTGGGTAGATAGCGTGCGATGCTGCAGGAAATAAAGAAAGGCAGGTATCTCGGCTTTCAGCTTTTGCAGAAAGTCGGTGTCGTCACTATCAAGCCTGTTTATTTTTCTTACCCAATATCGGTTTTCTCCCACATCAATGATGACAGGGAGTAACTCGTTATTGGAGCAGAGCACGAACTTAGCAAAGAAGGAGATTTCGTCTCTGTCTTTGCCTTTTGCTTCCACCTTATAAGAAAGTGTCGTACTGAGGTTTTTGAGCCGCTCGCTATCTTCCCTGCGGTTGAGCAAAACTTCGTCCACAACGATAAGCAGTTTCCCTGCCCAATCAGCATTGAACTGGCTGCGAAAGTCCTCATTCGTGTTGAAAGTTACATTATTCTGGAAGACAGCTTTAAGGAAATTAAGGAATGTACTCTTGCCTGTATTCCTTTCTTCTGAAACCATCAAAAGGATGGGAAGTTTCTGCACGGGTTGGAGATAGAGTAACTGCAAGTAGTCTATGCCCAACTCATATTGCTCCCCGAAAATGTGATGTACCAGGGATTCGATGTGTGGAAACTCTCCTTCTTTTGGCTGGTGCCCTATTGGTTCATAGAGATTAAGAAACTTATCGATCACAGGTTGATAGTTCACATGGTTGGGAACTGTGCAAAAGCCGTCATACTTTGGGACTGTGGCTATGAAATCCTTTCCATAGTCCTGCCGCAATGTCTCATTGTTCCACACAATACGCTTTTTGGCGAAACCGCCATTGATGCGTGGTTGGTTCACAATCTTGTATAAGGTTGTGCCAACACGGATAAAATCTTCGTGTGCCATAAGTTACTTCTGCATTAAAGGTTTGCTGCCCATGATATACCTTTGGGCTTCTTGATTTTTCTGTGCAGAAGTTTTAATAGGGTTCTGCCGTAGCCATGCTTCAAGTTCT
Source organism: Prevotella sp. oral taxon 306 str. F0472 (assembly GCF_000257925.1). Taxonomy (NCBI): domain Bacteria; kingdom Pseudomonadati; phylum Bacteroidota; class Bacteroidia; order Bacteroidales; family Prevotellaceae; genus Prevotella; species Prevotella sp. oral taxon 306. The sequence continues at coordinate 37,765 of NZ_AJIN01000009.1, read as the reverse complement.
GCTTTCTCAAAGTAAAGCATCTTTCCTTGTGGCTTGTAATGCGGTATCAAGTTCCCAGAAGTAAGTTTGTAGAGATAACTCTTGGATAGATTTAGGAACTTGCTTGCTTCCTCGAAACTAAGCACGTTCTTGTTCATGAAAACCAGTTGTTCGAGTTCTTCAACTCGCGTTTCTAATGTTTTGTCCATATTGCAAACATTTTGAATTAAACAATATGAAGGTGCACCTTCGCTAATTATTCGTTAACGAGGGCAAAATTAGAAACGATAAAAGTAATTGGCATTGAGCAATGTTTGAGGTATCAACCTATGCTCAACCTTTTTTCAGTTGTTTGATGTATTTATCAATAGTTTCCCATCCTTTCGGCTGCTTCATATTGATTTGGTCTGTTGCAGTGGAAAGATCGGTGCGTGTCAGTGATGTATCTTTTGTCTTCCCTAATACAAGTTCATTACGAGCAATCGCAGATTGCCATTCATCTGTAATGAATCCTTTCAGATTAAGACTCTGCATGAGATATGCCAGTTGGCGGTTGTTGTTTGATTTCAAGACACCTTTTAGTTTACAAGCAAAGAAGTCTTTGAGAATATTGGAGGATATGTTGGTCGTGAATAATTGAATTTCGTTGATGCAAGTGGTAAGAATCTCTATTTGCTCTTCCGTAAAATCAGATTGAAATGGATTTATTTCTTTACCAACAATGACAGGTTTCTTTTTCTGCTCACATGGTTCATCGTTTACCAAAATTGAAGAGCGAGGCTGAACGGTTTGTACCTCTGTCAATTCTATGCGGTCTATTTCTCCCATGAGATATTCTGTGTAGCGTTCATACAAAATAGCATCGACAAGATAAGAGAACATCGGCAGGGCATCATTATAGTAGATATGTGCCTCAATGTACTTTGCATATTCAAATGAAGATACGGGGAAAGAGGTATATTTCTGTTTTTGTTCTTTGGTCAGTGATTCAAAAAAGGTACTTTCCCACAAGAAGTCGCCAGCATTGTAGTACTCCTCTACACATGCGAGAGCAGAATGATTGAGATAGATGGAAGAAAGTTCATCGGTTATTCGGATATATTCTTTCTGCAAAATCTCTTTGAACTGTATATTGTTGATGCAACCTTTCTTCCTCAGAATATTTCCAATGAGCACATTGTAGGTCTGAGTAATGCAATAGCTTAATATTCGTTGAATACTGTCAAGCTGTATCTTTAGATTGTCATTTTCCATTTTTTCAATTTTCTAAGATAGGTATTGTTTACAAAGATAGGGCATTCGTTGGAGAAAAAGCCAAGAAAGGGAAATAAACAGAATAAAAGGGAAGAGTTGTCGTTAATTAAATATAAAACTAAGAGGCGAAAAGCTATAAAAGTACACCTTTCTCATTGTTTTGTTACAAAGTACACTTTTAGTACATACTGAAAAAGAAAAATCCCTTGTAAATCAGCGATTTACAAGGGATTTGTAGTACCCAGACCCGGGCTCGAACCGGGATGGGTTGCCCCACTGGTGTTTGAGACCAGCGCGTCTACCTATTCCGCCATCTGGGCTTGGCTTGCTGTTTAAGAACAACGAGTGCAAAGGTAGGTAGATTTTCTGAATGTGACAAATTTTTGAGTGATTATTTCAAGACAGGGGCATGATTAATTAGAGTTTAGGGTATTTAACACTGAAAGATTTGGTAGAATAAGATATAAAAGGTAACTTTGGAGAAAAGACATAAACAGGTTAGCTTAAACAAATTATGACTACGACACAGAACAACTATTGTGTAATACTAGCTGGAGGAAGGGGTCGTCGCCTATGGCCAAGCAGTCGGAACAATTATCCAAAACAGTTTATTGATTTCTTCGGTGTGGGTCGCACACAGCTTCAACAGACCTTCGATCGCTTCTCTCAGATTCTTCCAAAAGAGAATATATACATCAATACTAGCCGAGATTACCTTGACATCGTACGTGAACAACTCCCAGAAGTATCCCTTGACCACATCATGGCAGAACCTATACACCGTAATACGGCACCAAGTGTAGCATGGGCAGTGCACCGCATATCAATGTTTGATCCACGTGCAAACCTCATCGTATCTCCTTCCGATCAGAGTATCATCAATGAAGAAGCATTCCATCGTGATATCACCGAGGGCTTATTATTCATAGAGAAGAACGATGCCTTACTCACGATGGGAGTAAGTCCAACACGCCCAGAACCAGGTTATGGATATATTCAGAAAGGCGTTTATACTGGTCAGAACGATATCTATAAGGTGCAAGCCTTTACTGAGAAACCTGACAGAGAGTTTGCTAAAATGTTCATGACAACTAAGGAGTGGTATTGGAATACAGGCTTATTTCTTGCTAACATACACTATCTTTGGCAATGCTTTACGAACTTTCTTCCATCCGTCATACGCAGTGAGGAACAAACAAGAGAGATAATGAGTATTGAGGAAGAAGATGCCTTTATGCAAGAGAATTTCTCGCTTTATCCGAATATATCACTAGACTATGGTCTACTTGAGAAATCGAATAACACCTATGTAAAGAAGTGTCATTTCGGATGGGCTGATATAGGTACTTGGCACGGAATCTATGAGACAATGAGCAAGAAGGAAGGCGATAACGTCATTATAGACTCCGATGTCATCTTAGAAAACTCAGCCAATAACGTTATCAAATTACCGAAAGACAAATTAGCTGTCATCAATGGGCTCGATGGTTATATAGTAGCAGAAAAGGACAACGTATTATTTATCTGCAAGAAAGAAGACTCCTCTGCACTTGTGAGGAAATATGTCAATGAAGTACAGATGATTAAAGGAGACAAATTTATCTAACCTCTCTCTCCTATCCATCTCATATTCCGTCTGACAATACGTAACACCAATTATAAAACAAGAACGAGGACATATACCTTATTATATATGTCCTCGTTTTTGTTATCTACTAACAAACAAGACTCTATTTGTCTAACTCCTGGAACGCTTTAAATATCTTTGCAGCTATTTCCTGTTGCTCTTCAGCCTCAACTTTTACATGATGTTTGAAATCAACATCAGCCTCACTATTCATTGGCAATAGGTGGATATGAGCGTGATTAACTTCTAACCCCAACACAACTTGTGCCACCTTCTTACAAGGAAAGACCTCCTTTATAGCACGGGCAACCTTTTTTGCAAAGACTTCAAAGGCTGCCAAATCCTCATCACTCATATCGAAGATATAATCAATCTCCTTACGAGGAACCACCAAAGTGTGCCCCTTCGTTACAGGATCAATATCCAAGAAAGCATAGAACTGATCATTCTCTGCACATTTGTAACTAGGAATCTCACCTGCAGCAATCTTACTAAATATTGTCATAAAAAGCCTCCTTACTGATTAAACATCAATTGAAATCTTATCTATACGCAACTTGATTGTTCCTCGAGGGATTGTTATCTCAACCTCATCCCCTACCTTCTTATTCAACAAGCCCTGCGCAATAGGTGTCTTTATTGATATCTTATTTTGCTTTAAGTTAGCCTCCGTTTCACTTACGATAGTGTACTTCATCTTAGCCTTAGTCTTAACGTTTGTCATCTCAACTGTGGACATAATCTGTACAGCCTCAGTGCTTAAACGTGACACATCAACAATCTTTGCCTGCGCAACTGTCATCTTCATCTCTGCAATACGAGCCTCTAAGTGGCGCTGAGCCTCCTTTGCTGCATCGTATTCAGAGTTCTCACTCAAGTCACCCTTATCAGCAGCTTCAGCAATGGCAGCCGATGCCTTAGGGCGTTCAACAGACTCTAAATACTGCAAATCGGCTACGAGTTTATCGTAACCTTCCTGTGACATATAAGCCATAATATCTCTTTTTAAATAATTAATACGTTTTTCAATAGACATAAAAAACATAGAATTCCAACATAACTTACCAATGTCGGAATCCCATATCCTCAAATGTCTTAATCTTTATATTCTGCTGCAAAGATAACTCTTAAATATGAGATAGCAAAGTTTTAGAGGTTAAAAATACTTTTAAAAACAAATCTCTATATTGCTGCTAACCAATGATTACTATTAATCTAACACATTTATAGGTATAAAAGAGGAGTCTTTATTACAATTTGAAGATATATAATAAATTTCGCTTGATATATATCAATAAATCAAACAAGACGTAAAAAAGACAATAAAAAACTTGCATGTATAAAGAATACTACCTATCTTTGCATCGTGTTTTTCATAGTATTAGATTTAAGGTTAACAAAGGTTGGACTACAGCGGTAGTCCTTTTTTTATGTCCTTAAGTCTCATCTAGCCAAGAAATAGAGACTAATACGCTTATAATAAGGAGTGTTGCGGCACATAAACAAAGACTTTTACCCATACTGATTGAGTCTTTATCCTGTCTTGTACGAAGCATATCTCAATCATACAAACATGTATCTAAGACAGACATTATTACTTTTTAAATTAGAGGGAACGCCCTTCTCCATTCAAAAAGAGCGTTTTCTTGACGTGAGAAGAGGCTCTCTTCTTATGAAAGAAAGCCTCTCTTTATCAATAGACCAACAATACATGAATCAGAAACAACAGCTTATACAAAACAAAAATGCTTCGAATCCCACTTTATATGTGGGTTCGAAGCATCTTATTAATCATCTTAAGAAACGCTATTTATCTATTACGAATCATGTTCAAGAAGTATTCATGCACGTGTGTATCTGCATCTAATTCAGGGTGAAAAGCTGTCACCAGCTGGTTACCTTGTCGTGCAGCTACAATCCGATCATCCACCTTTGCCAATACTTCCACAGCCTCTGTAGCATCTTTTATATAAGGAGCTCGAATAAAGGTCATCGGTATCTGACCTTCAATCCCCACAAATGTAGACTCTACTCTAAAGCTACCTAGCTGCCTTCCATAGGCATTGCGTGCTGTAGTTATTTGCATTGTACCCAATCGAGGAGGTGCAGGAGCAGTTTCACTATTACCCTCCACGTCACGAGAAAGGAGTATCAAGCCCGCACAAGTGCCAAAGACTGGTAAGCCATTCTCTATTTCTTCACGAATAGGCAACAATAAACCTAATTCATCCAAGAGCTTTCCTTGCGTCGTACTCTCGCCTCCTGGGATAATCAAAGCATCTTTCTCCTGTAACCAATCCTGCTTTTGACGCACTTCAAAGCAGTCTACTCCTAACTTGCGGAGTATCATCTCATGTTCAAGGAATGCCCCTTGCAGAGCGAGAACAGCTATTCTCATTGTCCACGTTCAGCCATGAGCACCTCTATCTCATGCTCGTTGATACCCACCATAGCCTCACCTAAGTCTTCAGATAACGCTGCCAAAGCCTTCGGATCATTATAGTTTGTAACGGCTTTCACTATGGCTGCGGCACGCTTAGCAGGGTCTCCACTCTTAAAGATACCCGACCCTACGAATACACCTTCAGCACCCAGTTGCATCATCAAAGCGGCATCGGCAGGTGTTGCCACACCACCAGCTGCGAAGTTAACCACTGGTAGTTTGCCATGCTCATGCACGTATTTCACCAAGTCATAAGGCACCTGCAACTGCTTAGCAGCCTCATATAACTCATCCTCACGCTTGCTTACCAGTTCACGAATCTGGCTCTGCATCAGTCTCATGTGGCTCACTGCTTGCACCACATCACCCGTTCCAGGCTCCCCTTTCGTTCGAATCATTGTAGCGCCTTCAGCGATTCGGCGCAATGCTTCTCCTAGGTTACGAGCACCACAGACAAACGGTACATCAAACTGGTTCTTATCGATATGATAGATGTTATCAGCAGGTGACAACACCTCACTCTCATCGATATAATCAATCTCAATTGCTTGCAGGATCTGAGCTTCAGCAATGTGTCCAATGCGGCACTTAGCCATCACAGGGATAGTAACCGCTTGCTGAATACCCTTGATCATCTTAGGGTCACTCATACGTGAAACACCACCTGCTGCACGAATGTCAGCGGGTATTCGCTCCAAAGCCATTACTGCACAAGCACCCGCAGCTTCGGCTATTCGTGCCTGTTCAGGTGTAGTTACATCCATGATAACACCGCCCTTTAACATCTGAGCGAGATTACGATTTAATTCTTGTCTATTAGTCATATTGATTTGATATTAATGTTTTCTCCATTCTGTCGGAGCCTGTCCCATCTGCTTCTTAAAGAACTTTGAGAACTGAGCTTGCGAACTAAAGCCAAAATCATAGGCTATTTCTTGGATAGTTGATTGCGTTGTACGCAACTGACAGGACAATGCCTCTGCCAGCGTGTGATCGATGATACTCTTCGGCGACTTGCCTGATATGCGATGAGCCACTTGTGAGAGATAACGTGGCGAAACGTTCAGGCAGTCTGCATAAAAGGCTACATCACGGTTCGTTCGATAGTGCTTCTGTACTGCTTCTAAGAACTCGTTGTACAACAGACTACTGCGTCCACTTAGGTCGCTCTTGCGTGCAACGAGTGTTCGGATGTATTCCTTTGCATGCTTTATAGCATCTTCCATCGTTTCATCTTGGCTTAGATAAACCGCAAGGGCCGATGAGAAACTATTTGAAAGACCATGCTGTAACACTTCATCCAGCACTAATGAGCGTACACCTTGCTTATTAGCACTTATCGAAGCTGTTATTTCAGAATCCTGTAATGAGGTACAATTAAAAATTCGTTCAGCATCACTTTCACGCAGAATAACCATAGAACAAAGGGGCAATAAGCGGTGACGAATCTGCATAATAACGTCATCTGTCATCAGTCGGTCACCATTGCTTGCCGTCACAATGGGGTCATAAATAATGTGATGAGGTCTATATTTCGATAGAGCTTCTACAATAACAGCAAGCGTCTCGGTCGTTCTTATCATACCAATCTTCACCGTATCGGGTTGCATATCATTGATGATTGCTTCAATCTGACCCTTTACAATATCAGCAGGAAGATCATAGAAAGCCTGAATACCCACGGTATTCTGCACCGTAATTGACGTGACTGCAGACACTGCATAACCACCCAATGCGGCTATCGTTCTGATGTCAGCTTGCACACCAGAGCCTCCCGTACTATCCGAACCAGTTATTGTGAGTATTGTCTTCAATGGTCTTTTAATTATATTTTGACTACAAAGTAAAGAGAAAATATCCATTCCTGCAAGACTTGTTCCTATATTGACAAGAAAAACTAAAGTTATGACCTCTTTTGTTACTCATACCTCTTATTATTATAGCACACTACCGAATGAGACTAAAAGAATCTAGGAACTATTAGGGAGGTAATGGTTGATAACAATAGAGAAGAATACCTACAAACAGGTATTGCGTCGTTAACAATAAACAACTAAATTTGTCGCAGATTTACAAACTCATATACTATAATGAATAAAATCTTAATGTTTTTGATTGCTTTGATGTGTTCGCTCGCATCAATGGCACAAGGAACCGATGCCATGTTATTCGGTGACGTAAAGGCAAAAGAGGGTGGACAACATCTTCCACATGCCACAATCAGAGTGAAAGGTACAAACCTTAAGACTCAATGTGATGGTACAGGGCACTTCAAACTAAGTAACTTACCACTCGGAAAACAAACTATCATCGCCACACTGGATGGTTATCAATCCCAGGAGAAGGAGGTAGTAATGACCGAGAACAAAGGTACTGATGTTTATTTCGAGCTTGAGAAAGACCCATTGGAACTTAGTCAAGTGGTGGTAACAGGTACTCGCACAAGTCATTTTATTAAGGATGTGCCTATCAGAACAGAAGTTCTTACATCTCAAGCTCTCACTAAGAAGAACGCACAAAACCTCTATGAAGCTCTAGAAGGTGTACCAGGAATCCGCGTAGAACAGCAATGTCAGTTCTGTAACTTCTCTGAGGTACGTATGCAAGGGCTTGGTGCAGAGCATACACAGGTGCTTATTGATGGTGAACCAATATACTCTGGACTTGCAGGAGTATATGGTCTTCAGCAGATGGGAACGAATGATATTGACCGACTTGAGGTTGTAAAGGGCGCAGGCTCTGCCTTGTATGGAAGTAGTGCAGTAGCTGGTGCCATCAATATCATCTCTAAGGAACCAACCTTCGAGCCTACCATCAATGGTGATATACAATTCGGTAACTATGGCTTTAAGGGCTATAAAGGCTCTGGTTCTATGCGTTACAACAACATTGGTATCAGTGTCTTTGCACAAAGAGCAGAGATGGATGCTATCGACGAGACGCAAGACGGACTTACTCGTAAGGAGGTGAAGCATAAGGATGGGGTATCTGATCGTGTAAACGAAACGATGAATAACCTTGGTTTCAACCTCTACTTCTATCAGCCATTTACAAAGAATGATAAGCTTGTGTTGCGTGGTAAGGCTATAGACGAGCATCGATTCGGTGGAGTTATGACCAATAATCAATATTTAAACCCCTATACTGATCAGACAGAGGACATCCGCACGAATCGACTCTCTGCTGATTTGACTTATAACCTACCACTGGGTGCGCATTCAGAGTTGAATCTTTCAACCGCATACGTATACCACAAGCGCAATGCAACGAATGATACTTTCCTCCATGACTACATGGATTCGCACAAAGATCCAGCACATCCAGATGAGGACGGAGCTACTCCTCCTGTAGAGATGATGCGCCCTTACATTGCTAAGGAGCACACGGTAACTCCTTCGCTCACCTTCACTTCTATCTTAGATAAGCATACATTACTTGCAGGAGTGCAGGCTTACTTCACTCGCTTACGTGAGACTGGACTATATGTAATCTCTGCTGAAGACGAAAAGACAAGTCCTTATTACGGCGTACCATACACTTCTATCGGCAAGAAGCACGCTAACGAGGTTGGTTTCTTCGTACAGGATGAATGGAACGTAACACCTAAGTTGACCGTTGTTCCTGGTATTCGCCTCGACTCTCACAGCTCTGGTGAAGAATATTCTACCAGCGTGAAAGTTTCAGATAGCGCATTCCCTTCAACGAAGTTCAGTAAGACAACCATCAATCCACGCATTGCTGTGAAGTATGAAGTTACCCCATCGCTCATCCTTCGTGCGAATATTGGAACAGGATTCCGTGCTCCTTATGGTTTCTCAGAGGATCTCCACCTATGCAGTGGTTCACCACGTGTATGGAAATCGTCTAACTTGAAAGGCGAACGCGCCATCAGTTATAATCTTTCGGCAGACTATTATAGCAAGCAGTATCAGTTCAGTATAAATCTATTCCGCACCAACCTAAAGGATAAGATACAATTCTCTCCTGCCGACGATGAGGTTAAGAAGTTTGGATACTCGTATCAATGGGAGAATGTAGATGACGCTTACGTACAGGGAGTAGAGCTTGGAGCAAAGGCAAGTATCGCTCGTAACCTCACGGCAGGCGTCAACTGGACATTCAATCAAGGTAAGTTTAAGCACGAACGTGCCGAGTGGTCTGACCCTAATGATGAGTCAGTAAAGGAGTTCCCACAGCGTCTTAAATACGCTAAAGAGAGTCGCAACATCTCTCGCTTCCCTGGTATGACAGGCGACTTCGATATCGACTACACTCCTGGCACATGGACTTTCTCTCTCACAGGATCATTACAAGGTAGCATGTACATCGACTATAACTCCGAAGACTCAGGTCAGAACTCTAAGATCAAGAAGACTTCTACGTTCATGCTATTCAACTGTCGCGCTTCAAAACGCTTAGGAATGTGCACCATCTATGCTGGTGCTAAGAACATCTTTAGCTATATCCAAGATGAGAAACACACGGATGACGCTGCCTTTATGTACGCCCCTGTCTATGGTGCAACATGGTATGTCGGTCTCAGTGTGAAGCTATAACTCTCTGATCATTTATATAGTAAGAGTCGTATTGTCTGGTTGACAATGCGGCTCTTTTTGTTGCTGTTACATACGTGTAATATCCATCAAGACATTCCACTTTATGGGAGTAAGCTAACTAATTCAAGCCTTGAGACTATGTGTTCCAGATATTTGAGACTATGTGTTTCAGAGTTTGAGACTATGTGTTTCAGATATTTGAGACTGTGTGTTTCAGAGCCTGAGACTGTGTGTTTCAGAGCCTTGAGACTGTGTGTTTCAGAGCCTGAAACTCTATGTCTCAAAACCTGAAACAATAAGTGTCATGGTTTGAATCCAATTTGAATAGGTGCATAAAAAGACATAAGACGCATGAGAAAGGAAACAAGGGAGAAATAATGCGGAAATGTATTAGACAAAGAGCACGAACAGAATTCAAAAGGATTTAAATAAGAATAACTCCCCCTCCGAACGGAGAAGGAGCGTTTAATGAGTATGCCTTAAAGCATTAATGCGTTGCCCGATAATAGGGTGAAACAGCGAAAGCATTCGAGGCTTGCGTGTTCATAGAAGGGTCGGAAATGGTGATACCAGAATAGGTGGTGATGGGATATATAACACCATTTCTATCGACGACTGCCGATAGATAGGACGGTGTATGCCGTTTGTAAGGGACAAGCAGATTGAGCTGATTGCGGAATTGAGATAGAAGGATAGGCTCGTTAACTGCCCTCTTCTCAACATAATCTCCCATATCGAAGAAGATTGAAGGATTATATCCATCCATCGTTTGAATATTAGTGACTGGCACCGAGACAAGGTTTGTTGAATGGTTTATTTGTCGCATGATATTCACCATGCCTTCAGCTTGGGAGCAGTCGATAACACTGATTGTTCCGTATGGACTTGAGTAGCTGCTATAGAAGTTATAGAACTCATCTACTACATTCTGATAGTTTGGATTACTCTTAGTAAGCTCATTCCACAGCTGTTCATAAGGCATACCATGCGCCATAATCTCCGTTGGGCAACCAATAAGATAATGCGCACTATGTCGCAACTCGTAGGCTACCTCAATCGTTGACATATAGCAGTCATCGAAGAGGATATACTGCATTTTACCTATGCCCGATTGTGCAATACCTCGATCTAAGATAGAAATATCTGTCTTGTAGGTATCACCACCAAACCAACGGGTTAAAGGTTTTGATTCTACATCACGCCATCTTTTCTGTAAAGTATTCGAGACACTAGTACGTGTACCTGCATAAGAAGGAATCCATCCCATACCATGGCAACCCACAATCATGGAGTAATTGCGTGCTGGTGCGTATGCTTTCACACGGGTGAGAAGACTACTTATCCATCGAGACGTGTTCAATTGCTGGTTGGGCTGCGTGTTATCAAACTTCGCCAATGTATCATCTACACATTGACCACGTTGATACTTAACATTGATCAATGCGCCCTTCTCTGGAGCTTCAGATATAAATACAACCAATCGTTTATTGCCTAATCCACCTTCATTAACTATGGCTTGCTTCATGTCACGCAGGTTCGTCTTAAAGTAATCATACAAACTATAAGGGTCGCCCGACCATGGCATATAAACGATGATGGTATTATCTACTTCATTTGCATTACCATTCGTATTTGGGTCTGGTAATGGATCATCAGTACAAGAAGACAATGCAATGACTGCAATCAGCTGTAGGAAAAAGAGGAACTTCTTCATTCTATGCATATTAAAACTCGATTGGATACATCAAAATAGTAATCTTTACTTATAAGAGGGAACGTTATCTACAACGTTATTATTCCTTTCCTTTTATAAAGGGAAAGCCTTGCAACATCACAAGAGATGTGGTAAGGTTTCCATAGTCGTATTGGGAGTAAGTCGAATGACTTACTTTACAATAATCAAAGAGTAATTCTTCTTACCTTTCTGGACGAGAAGATATTTCCCATCGATGAGATCTTCGGCTGTTACAGGCTGATCGAAAGCTGCGAGCTTCTCCTTATTCAAGGATACACCACCACCCTTCACGAGCTTGCGCATCTCGCTCTTACTGGGGAAGATCTGCATGCCTTCCTGATTGAAGACATCAACGGCAGGCTGCCCAAGAACGTCCTTTGACACCTCATAGTGTGGTACATCCTTAAAGACATCAGCGAAGGTCTGCTCATCTAACTGCAATAGATTCTCTTTCGTACTCTTACCGAATAAGATATTAGAAGCGGCGATAGCCATATCTAGATCCTCTTGCGAGTGAACCATACGAGTAACTTCTTCAGCTAAGCGACGCTGCAATGTACGGCGACCAGGGTCTTGACGATGCTCTTCGATAAGCCCATCTATAACATCTTTCTCAAGTGATGTGAAGATCTTAATATACTTCTCAGCATCATCATCGCTCACATTCAACCAGAACTGATAGAATGCGTATGGTGTTGTGCGGTTGCGATCGAGCCAGATGTTACCACTCTCTGTCTTACCAAACTTCTTTCCGTCAGCCTTAGTAATTAGAGGACAAGTAAGGCAATAAGCCTCAGCCTCACTACCAAGAGTACGACGAATAAGCTCGGTACCAGTGGTCATATTGCCCCATTGGTCATTACCACCAAGCTGCAACTTAACGCCGAATTTCTCATATTGATATAAGAAATCGTACCCCTGCAAGAGCTGATAAGTAAACTCTGTAAAGCTTAGTCCATCACGAGCCTCACCATTGAGACGCTTCTGAACACTGTCTTTAGCCATCATATAGTTGACCGTGATGTGCTTACCCACTACACGAGCAAAGTCCAAGAAGGTGAAGTCCTTCATCCAATCATAGTTATTCACCATCTCTGCCTTATTAGCTTCGTTGCCATCAAAGTCTAGGAACTTACTAACCTGCTTCTTGATAGCCTCTTGGTTATGATATAGTGTTTCAGCATCGAGGAGATTACGTTCCTGGCTCTTACCTGACGGATCACCAATCATGCCCGTAGCACCTCCTACGAGTAGATAAGGCTTATGTCCACAACGCTGCAAATGGCGTAGCATCATAATACCACACAAGTGTCCAATATGCAATGAGTCAGCTGTTGGGTCTGTACCTAAGTATGCTGAAACCATCTCTTTCTGGAGTAATTCCTCTGTACCCGGCATTATTTGAGCCAGCATACCACGCCAACGGAGTTCTTCAACAAAGTTCTTCATCTATATTCTTTATTTATGAAAAGGGTAAAAGACATAGGGTGATTGGAAACCAACCAATGCATCAAAGCCCTTATCCTATATTGATATTCTATAATTATTACGTATTGGTAGCCCTGTTATTGTACCTTAGTAGTATTCTTTCTTACGGCACAGGGTCATATCCACTGCCACCCCAAGGATTACACCTCAGTATTCTCCATATTGCAAGAGCAAGTCCTTTGAAGGGACCATGCTTCATTATTGCTTGTCTGGCATACTCTGAACATGTGGGGGTAAAGCGACAAGACGGGGGCGTGAAAGGTGAGATAAACTGGCGATAGAACAATATTGGGAGTATTAATAACCACGACAAGCCACGTGACAGAAAGCTTAGAACCTTCTTAAAAGGATTCTTGTATTGCTTATCCTGCTGTATTCTATCGTCTTCAAGTTCTTTCATTAGATACGTTCTCCTATTCGATGAAGTAAGTTCTCCACTCTTTCTTCAACAGTAACAGAACTTGCTAACTCATTAGAAAGCCAAATAAAGGCTATGAGTAATCGCTTATTGGTCATCTCCGCCATACGTGGGAAGAGTAACTGCTTATGCTTACGATAAGCCTCACGCACCTGCCGCTTCACTCGATTACGCTTCACGGCACGTTTGAAATGCTTCTTAGGAACACTGATTAAAACCTGCACATCCACCATAGAGGGCACATCCTCTATATGCGTATCAACATTCCTTGCCTCCGTTCCATCAGTCAGTCGGTATACAGCTTTCAATGGGAAAGACGTCATAGCATGGCTACCACCTGTACCAAAGAGCGTATCTATAAGCTTCTTACTACACAATCGCTCTTCTTTCCTCAGTCCTTCTCCCTGCTTCTCCATACTACTCAGTTACGGATTCCAGCTCTATTCCCATTCAAAACATGAGAAAAGAACCATCTATTACTTACTCATCTTTTGCTTTTCCAAGAAGTCCCTCAACGCACCAGTCATAGAGGTGTGCTGCTTAGAAGGAGCTTGTAAGTCTAATTTCAAGCCCTGCGTTTCAACCTCCTTAGCCGTTGCAGGACCAAAAGCAGCTACCTTTATATCACCTTGCTTAAAGTCTGGTATATTCTCTTTCAACGCCTTTACACCCGTAGGACTAAAGAAGATGAGCATGTCATAATCGAAGTTCTTCACTTCTTCGTCCGTCAGTCCGTTGCTGACCGTACGATACATTACACACTCCTTATGCTTTAGCTTGTTAGCATCTAACAACTCCGAAATAGAATCTGTATGTACAGAACTTTGCGGAACAAGGTATTTCTCGCCTTTATGCTTCAGCATTGTTGGAATCAAACTATCAATCTTTCCAGTAGTTCCAAAGAACACCTTACGCTTACGATACTGCACATACTTCTGGATATAGAGTGCGATTGTCTCAATAACACAGAAGTACTTCATGTCTTCTGGTATGGTTATGCGCATTTCCTTGGCTAGATTAAAGAAGTTATCAACAGCATGTCTCGATGTAAAGACTACTGCAGTATAATCTAACAGATTAATCTTCTGCTGACGGAACTCCTTCGCTGTGAGTCCTTCAACCTTAAAGAAAGGTCTGAAAACAAGCTCCACTCCCAAGTCCGTTGCTATATCGTAATAAGGCGACTTATCGCTTGACGGCTTCGGTTGTGAGACCAAGATCTTATTTATCATTGTGTCCTAAAAGTTTATAATCAAATAGTTATCTGTAATTACTAACATTCCCCATAATACCATCATCGGTATCATTTCGAGTGCACAAAAGTACAAAATTATTTGCAGACTGACAGCTATTCTCTTGAAAAAGATGGTATAACTCTTATAAAGAGTAAGCATTTTAACGAATAAAACAACAATTAGCGCATAAACAAATGCTGCTTGTAACGACAAGGAGAAATATATCTGCAACAGGACTAAAGGGAATAGCAGCACCCCCTCAAGAGATGATAGAAAGAGCCAAGTACGTCCCCATTGTCCATTACTTTTACTATCAAAGAACACCCAGTTTACGAGTTTATAAAGCAGATTCTTTATAAAGAAATACCCCATAAAGATGCCAAAGAAGCATCCAATAACACTCAATTGTGAATCTGTCTGAAGCCCCCCATAACCGCTCCCATGCGTAAAGAAATAATAGAGAATACTAAAAAGTAGCGATGTCTGCGCTATTAAAAAGAGCTGAAACCGAACTTCATACGCTGTTTCTGTGACCACATCTTTACTTCTAGCAACATGAAAGAAACTCTTTATCTGCTTCTCTATGAAATTGCGAGAGACCGAGAATGCAATCATCGCCATCACAAAACAACCTAGAAGTAAGGCTGTCACTGTATTGTCATTACTAACAGCATAGTGCGATGGAACGCCCTGCACACCATCTGCATGTGCGTTTCCACGCCCTAGTTTAAAGTATTTATTACCTTTAAAATAACCTTCTTCTGCAAAATGAATATCCGTCAGCTGAAACGTTTTCTGCTTCTTTGGGCACAATAAACCCAGCGAGTCAACCTCTTGACTCGCCTTAGCCACAGTATCAGTCTTCGCTTTCTTCGTTGCAGCCAAAGTCGACTTCAACAGCAAAGAAGGACGAGTTATAGAATCAGTTGTCGGCATCTGTCACTTTAAAGTCCGAACGTTTTCTTTATCTCTTCAACTCTATCTAACTTCTCCCAGGTGAAGAGTTCCACCTCAATAGACTTCGTTTCATGATAACGGCTATTGAATACCTTCTTTACAACCTCATTCTGTCTTCCCATGTGTCCATAAGCAGCAGTCTCCAAATACATGGGTTGACGGAGCTTTAATTGGCGTTCGATAGCCTTTGGACGAAGATCGAATAGGCGCTGAATCTGCTCTGCTATCTCGGCATCAGACGCCTTCACATGTGAGCGACCATAGGTATTTACGTACACACTAACAGGTTCTGCGACACCAATGGCATATGCCAACTGCACTAGCATCTCATCGCTAACACCTGCAGCAACCATGTTCTTGGCTATATAACGAGCTGCATAAGCGGCAGAACGGTCTACTTTACTAGAGTCCTTACCAGAGAATGCACCTCCACCATGGGCTCCCTTACCACCATAGGTATCAACAATAATCTTACGACCAGTCAACCCAGTGTCTCCATGAGGACCACCAATAACGAACTTACCAGTTGGGTTCACCAAATACTTAATGTCATCATTGAACAGAGCCAACACCTTCTCTGATTTGACTTGAGCCTTTACACGTGGCATAAGAACCTCTAGCACGTCCTTGTGAATCTGTTCCACCATTGCTTTATCAGCCTTCAACTGCGCTTCTTTACTATCATTAGTAGGTTGAATGAAGTCGTCGTGCTGTGTAGAAACTACTATCGTATCAATACGCTGAGGGATGTTATCATCGCTATACTCCACTGTTACCTGGCTTTTAGAGTCTGGTCTAAGATAGAGCATGTGCTTTCCTTCCTTGCGTATATCTGCCAACGTACTCATAATAAGGTGTGCCAAATCAAGTGTAACAGGCATGTAATTGTCAGTTTCATTGCATGCGTAACCGAACATCATACCCTGGTCTCCAGCGCCTTGATTATCATCATCACCATTATCTACACCACGATTGATATCATCACTCTGCTCATGAATGGCGGAGAGAATACCACAACTATTACCATCAAACTGGTATTCAGCCTTTGTGTAACCAATATTATTAATTGTCTTACGGGCGATTGCCTGAAGATCAACATATTCCTTTGAACGCACCTCACCCATGATCACAACCTGACCAGTGGTATTGAATGTCTCAATAGCACAACGAGCATGCTCGTCATAAGCCAAGAATTGATCTAGTAAAGCGTCACTTATCTGATCGGCAACCTTATCTGGATGTCCCTCAGATACTGATTCCGATGAAAATAAATATGCCATATATTTACCTTATATATTATTACTTTGTTAATTATCCATTGTTATTTTAAGGTTGCAAAGTTACTGCAAATTAGCCGGATAACAAAATAAGGGCTTAATATTTATACATTATTATAGTGGTAGAAAAGTCTATTCTGTCATCCGACTAACGCACAATCGTGGCGCTTATAAACTATAGGTAGAGCACCGAAGCATCAAACGAACGAGTATCTTTCACACATGTGTACATCATTAACTCTGACAATTGCTCATTCATTTTACCGACAGTCTCTTTCACGCCCTCTGCTCCTTCTTGAAGTAAGGGCTTTAAGATTCCACGTCCCACTGACACTGCGTCGGCTCCTAAAGCCAATGCTTTATAAGCGTCATAACCTGTATCTATACCGCAATCCACAAACAATGAGATTCCAGAACCTGCTAGTGCTACCTTGATCTTAGGCAGAACCATCAGCGGAGCGACACCAAAGGGGATACGACCATGATGATGAGAGATAACAATACCAGCACATCCTGCGTCCTTGCACTTTAATGCATCTTGCACAGAAAGGACTCCTTTAGCGATAAAAGGAGTATTACCAGCAGCCTTCACATACTCCTTTAAATCGGAAAGAAGCACTGGTCCGAGGGGTAAACCATCCACTATATCGTATCGCCCATTCGTTCCTGGAACGTGATCAATATCTACTCCCACAGCTATTGCACCATGTTCGATGGCAAAGCGAATCTGATCTAGAATCATCTCATGGTCTGCGAAGGGCTTTATAATGCGTACTGTCCTAGCCCCCTCAGCTGCTATCTCGGCATACTCTTCGTCTGGCTCCATACCAACCCAGTTCACAGTACGCAGGTCTCGAGCTGCCTTGGCATATTCCAACATGGGCTTCTTACCATTCTTCAACACCTTATTGAGGTGCGAGAAAGCTGGCATCATAATCGGACTATCAAACTCCTCACCGAAGATAATTGTCTTCAACGAAGGCTCAACAGCATCAATAACACGCATCTCCACATGGATGGAATCCAGATAAGAGCGATTGTAAACGTTTGCATCATCTGCACGACCACTTGTAACAGGTATCATCCCTGCTGGTCCTGGCCACGGACTCTTAATGTTGTTATCCATATTTTTCTTTTGAAGTTACTATTTCGAGAAGTGAAAGGAGTGAAGGAGTGAAAAGGGAGTTAAGGCGATTGTACTATTGCTTAAACTCGATAATTACGCCCTACGAAACGCTCATCTCACGCCTTATTAACAATCTCATCACACCCCATGATCTATTCCTACGAACGTTATTAATGTATAGGCTATCATTGCCAAAACGATGAAAAGGGAGATAAAAGCCGACATGAATCCCTCGTCATCACTGCTTTTACACAGACTACGAACCTGCAATGGTACGGGGAAACCTGGTGGGCAAGCAAAATAAAGTAGAACTCCTATAAGGAAGAACTTCCCTTCCATCAGTCCAGGGAACAACAGAAAGAAACCGCCAACGATAGCCCCACAACCTATCATGCGCACTAGGCTTAACTGAATAAGTGGGCGTATCTGCGATAGATGGGGCTGGAAATCATAACCAAGTGTAAAGAGGATGATACTAGCAATGGGTGCAGTGGCTATCGACATCGTACTCGTAAAGACTCCATGTAGCTCACTTTCCAACAGCCAATGCCCTATCCCCGACAGATTCATGACAACTCCTAGAATCACAGCAATGATAAACGGAGCGGTTACAATCCGTTTAGCAAGTGGAAACAAAGCCACTTCTTTCGTCGTCTGGCGCATGACAAGTGCAGGAACTAACCCAAAATTGATAAGGATTCCAGCCACATCAAAGGTGACAATATTCATTGCATGTGCCGTTCCCACAAGCGTGATATAAAGCGGCAAGGCTACACTTCCCCCCTCACAGGTCATCAATAAGAAGGGAGCTAACTGCGCATAACGACCACTAACGGGCTTAGCTATGCGCTTACCAAGCACATAAATCACAATCCAAGCCACATCTAAGAAAAGTATCTCATAAATGAAACTAGTCGTGAGCTTTGCTTCCATCAGTATTTGAAAGACTAACAAGGGTAGAAGGATACTAAAGACTATCGACTTAGCACCTTCATTTTGCGCTGTTGTTATCCATCTCCTCCGTCTACTAAGCCACCCTAGTAACATCATGAAAAATACGGGAAAGAGTATTTCTATTGCCTTCATCCGTGTTGACTGTATAATGGTTCTTGTATTATTTACAATCCGCAAATATACTTAAATACCCTGACATCCACAAATGATTAATCCTCTTTTCGCCATTCGGAAGCCTCAACTGACCCGCTGAAATAGCCTTATCCACTAAAGTCAATAGGATGGTTTGCATCATGAATAAACACGATGTCACAGCATTGCTCATACTCTTCTTTTCTCTACGATAGAATGGAATTTGATGGGGAAAGTGGGATTATTCAAGGGAGGAGGGATGTGACTTTCGGAATATCTTGCAATGATGTGAACCGATATCTACTATCTTTCCCTCGGCTTCTAACTTCGAGAGGATACGATAGGCAGTGGACTGTGAGATGTTGAGTGCGCTTCGGAAGTCTCTAACGGTAAATACTTCTTGATGAGCTAACAGCTCTTCTATCGCCTCGCCTATCGCCTCCGCCGTTGGTGAAGAGGATAAGTCATGCATGTCGGTGATGTTCTTTACCTCGATGTTAGCCATTTCTTGGAGCAATTCTCGGTCTGGTCTGAACTTTATCGTGCGCACTTCTGCCTTGCGCAATCGTGGTTTGTGCGAGCGTGGGTCTTCATAGATTTCGCCCTTCAAAGCCACTGTGAAGTAGCCAATACCGGGTAAGTGCACACTATTACCATTCTTCAACTCCCTTGCAATCTCCTCTTTCAACGAGAGGATTGTGGCGTGTATGTCCCCCGAAGTGAGCGATGTGGCTTGCACAATACTCTCACTCATGCGCCTTAATCCAGCGGTTTGATACTGTATCGGAACTATTCTAAGCTTCGCATTCTTGGGTAAATTGCCACCCGTTTTCATGAGTTTGTAAACTATTGCCATCTTATTTGTTTTATGTTAGTAAGCTATTGTAAAGCAGGGATATACCCTATCTGTAAACGTTTATGACGTGTTATGCGATTGCAGCACATAGGTCTTGCGATTGGTTTAGCACCTATTCTGCATTATCGTCACCATGGTGGCGAATATTTTTCACCATGGTGAAGTTGTAATTTCACCGTGGTGACGAATTATCCTCACCATGGTGAAAACGTTTCAGAACTAGTGCAAAGATAATACAATATACGGGTATTTGCAAATCAAGAGCCTAATAAAATGAATGTTAGCACCTATGAGGAATTGCGCTAATACGCCTACTGACGCTAGGGCATGAAGGTTATATCGCTTCATCATAGGCTTTCGTAAGGGAGGAAGTGCCTATGTTTTATCATGGGTTAGGATACGAAAAGCGGGCAAAGGATGGGTCAAGTCGACCCGTTTCCTTCGCCCGCAAGGTTATGAGTAATACGTGTTTCTGTGCGATTACTTCGCTGGTGTCATCACCACTTCGGCGTGGTTACCAGCTGCAACGAGGCTCTTCAAGTAAGCTGCGATCTTAGCTGGTGTGAGCGACTCGACTGCTGCCTTATAGCCAGAGTGGAGGTCTACGCCAGTTGAGATATACTCGTCAATAACGTCCATCCAGTAGCTGTTGTTCTTCGCTGATAGCTCTGCTTGCTTCAACATGAAGTCCTTTACTTTCTGAACCTTATCCGCGTCCATCTTCATTGTGTTATCCTTCATGCCCTCAGCTAAGAGCTTCAAGGCAAGGTCGGACTTGTTAGGATCCATTGGGCAATATGCCTGGATGAGAGCAACGGCTTTATCGCCACGACGCTGCAATTCGCCACCTGCGCCAACAGAGTAAGCCGCACTAGCATCCTCACGAATGTTCTTTAGATAAACCATTGACAATACTTGTGCTGCAGCATCGGTCAACACTTTGTTCTCAACGTTGTAAGCAGCAGGTGCGTGCCACAACTCGAGGGCGATAGCCTTTGGTGTTTCCGACTTACGAGTGAACTTATTAACAACATTGCCCTTCACAAGTCCTGGTACATCACGCCAGTTCTCCGCCTTGCCCTTAGGCAGACATGCGATATACTTCTCGATCAATGGGCGTAAAGAAGCCTCATCGAAGTTACCAACGAAGTAGTAAACAAACTGCCCTGGATTAGCAAAACGCTCCTTCCAAATCTGAAGAATACGGTCGTAGTTAACGCCCTTCAGCGTATTCAATGACAATGGAGCGAAACGTGCCTCATGACCATAAATGGTAGTTGTAACCGAGTCAGAATAAACGCTCTCTGGTGAGAGATCCTTATTCTTCAGTGCTAGTTCCAACTGCGACATCATCGCCTTATAAGACGCCTCATCCTTAGCAACCTTCGTGAAGTTGAGGTAAAGCAACTGGAGCATGGTCTCAACATCCTTAGGAACACATGAGCCAGAGAGTGTCTGATAATAGTTTCCTAAACCACAAGCAACAGAAGCCTGCTTACCAGCGAGTGCCTTCTGCAACTCTTGGTTAGAGAAGTTACCGAGTCCGCTGTAAGCTATGACGTTATTAAATAGCTGCAAGTTGCTGTAGTCAGGCTTACCATAGAGTCCCTTACCGCCCTTTGCGACAGCCTGGAACTGTATCTCGTTATCCTTAAAGTTCGTCTTCTTCAAGATGACACGTGCGCCATTGCTCAATGTCAACTCCTTGTATCCGAGTGTCTTGTTCTCCTTCTCACTGACAATCTTACCAGCCTTTGGCAATGCCTTCTCATCGAGTAAAGGCTCTTGTTTCACATTGTCAACATAAGCCTTGATCTGCTCTCCACGCACGTTAGCGATGGTTTGCGCCATCTGTGCCTTCGTTGGGTAAACCTTGTTAGCCTTCTCTTGTGCGAAGATCTGAATGACTAAGTTACTATCCTTATCTGTGATGAGATCCTTTGCAAACTCATTAATGACATTGACGTTCAAAGCAGGCATCTCGACGAGTTGTTTCATAATCTGATACTCGTCTTCCTTGCTTGGGATAGGTTCGTTTGATAAGTAATGGTCGCGCAACTCATCGCCATACTGATCGTTCTTTATCTTATTGCGGTTGACATAAGCCGACTCTAATTGAGACAAGAACTCGTCCTTTGCACGCATAAATTCAGTAGCAGTGAAGCCGTGCTGGTGTACACGCTGTGCCTCTCTATACAATGCGGCAAGCGTCTCAAGATCCTTACCATCCTTCGCATTAGCCTCCATGCTGAAGGCGTCTTTCGTTCTTGAAAGCATGTAGGTACCATCGCCTGCATACGCTCCAGTAAATGGGCAGTCTGGCTTCTGGGCTAGTTCTGCCAAACGCTGGTTCAGCATCATACTGATTATACGCTTAGCATAAGAATCGATGAAATAGCTCTGATCGGTCTTTGCCTCGTCTGGGAAAGCGTCATGCTTCATATAAAGAGCCACGTCACTGTATGGCAATTCCTTGTCTTTACCAAAGATATAAAGGGCTTGGGCATTATCAGGAACTGGCTCTGCTACTACCTGAGCGGCATTAGCAGGAACGACTACTCCATTCCAAAGTTGCTTAATCTGATTCTCGATGTGATCTACATCAACATCGCCCACAACGATGATACACTGGTTATCTGGGCGATACCACTTCTTGTAATAATCGCGCAGTGCTTGATAAGGGAACTTATCTACAATCTCCATCAAACCGATTGGCAGACGCTTACCATACTTAGAGTTAGGATAGAACTCTGGTAACACCTTGTCAAGGATACGCATCTGGGCTGACTGACCTAATTGCCACTCTTGATGGATAACACCACGCTCCTTATCAATCTCCTTATCAGCTAATGTCAATCCATTTGACCAGTCTTTGAGGATGAGTAAGCAAGAGTCGAGAGCTGTCTGGCGTGTTGTTGGCACATCGCAAACACGATAGACTGTCTGGTCAATGCTCGTGTAAGCGTTTAAGTTACTACCAAACTCTACGCCCAAAGAACGGGTGAACTCCAGCAGAGTAGAGTCAGGGAAATGCTCAGAACCATTAAACGCCATGTGCTCCAGGAAGTGAGCCAAACCACGCTGATTCTCGTTCTCTTGAATAGAACCAACACGCTGTGCAATGTAGAAATTGGCTACATGCTCAGGCCAATCATTGTGGAGAATGTAGTAAGTCAAGCCATTGCTAAGCTTACCTTGCCTTACATTCTTATTCACAGGAATAGGTCCCATCTGCTGTGCAGAGACCATACCAGTGATGAAAAGTAAGGCGATTAAGAATAAATGTTTGAGTTTCATCTTAAACGTTGTTTAATTATTTAATATCAGATATTACCTCGCAAAGGTACATAAAATATTGTATCTCTATTGCCTTTTATCGTTTTTTATAGTTAACGTAGGCGATAAGAGAGGACTATTCTATCAGATTGCTTGTTGGGATTCTTCATCGTATTTGATATTGCGAGGGTGATGCTCGAGTATCTCCTGACGTAAGGTTGTGGTGTCAATGTGCGTGTATATCTCCGTCGTACCGATGCTCTCATGTCCTAACATGGCTTGAATAGCACGCAAATCAGCTCCACCTTCAAGCAAAGAGGTGGCAAAGGAGTGACGAAGGGTGTGCGGAGAGATAGTCTTCTTTATGCCCGCTTCTACCGCATAACGCTTTATCATGATAAGAATCATGGTGCGGGTGAGGTGATGTCCACGCCTATTGAGGAAGACATAATCCTCTTCACCCAGCTTTATATCCATCTTGTTACGGTCATCAAACCAATAACTCAATTCCTCTAAAGCCCTAGGAGAGATAGGGACAAGGCGTTCCTTTGACCCTTTTCCTAATACTCTGATATATTGCTCTTCGATGTATAGATTAGACAAAGTAAGGTGAGTAAGCTCGGAAACACGTAAGCCACACGAGAAGAGTACCTCAATAATAGCGCGATTACGATGCCCTTCCCACTTAGAAAGATCTATGGCTTGTTCGAGGAGATCGACTTCTGCAGTGGAGAGAACTTCGGGTAAGTGGTTAGGTTGTTTCGGGGATTCTAATAGTTCGGTAGGGTCTACCTCCAAGTAACCATCCAATACAAGGAAACGATAGAACTGGCGCACACCGCTAAGGATACGCGCTAAAGAACGAGGTCCGATACCGAGGTCGGATATTGAGGCTGCGAAGAACTCTAAGTCTTCCAGTTTTACCTTCAACACATCTATCTTCTCTGCCGCAAGATAACGTAAGAGCTTATCCAAATCACGCATATAAGCATCCAAAGTATTGGCAGAATGCCCTTTTTCTAACTTCAGATAACGACGATAACGACTGACAATATCATTTGAAAGCTTGTCTGTTTCCATTTAATTTCTTATTTTTGCATACAGCTTATCTTATGCAAAGATAATGTAGAAAAACGATATTTAAGCAGGAAAGAGAGATGAAAGTAATCATTATCAATGGGCCGAATCTGAACTTACTCGGCGTTCGTGAACCCAGAATTTATGGCAAGGAGTCAATGGAGACGTATCTCCAACAACTCCGTAAGGATTATCCGAACGTCGAAATAGAGTATTATCAAAGCAATATAGAAGGCGAACTAATCAATAAGTTACAGGAAGTTGGGTTCGCTTATGATGGTATTATTCTCAATGCCGGAGCTTATACGCACACAAGCATAGCCTTATTGGATTGCATTCGCTCACTACAAACTCCCGTCATCGAAGTACATATCAGCAACGTCAATGACCGTGAGGAGTTCCGTCGCCATTCAATGATAGCCCCTGCTTGTAAAGGTACTATTCAAGGATTCGGCATGAATAGCTATCGACTGGCAATAGAAGCATTCCTCCTTTAAATATCGTGATACAGACTTTGAACATTTGAACTTCATGATAACAAGTAACACTTCTCTCCATTTGGATGAAGAACGAGAGAAAGCATACGACAATTATCTCTCAGCACATATTGACCCCGAGGGAGATTATCTCTATCGGCTTTATCGTGCGACAAACATCCACACTATTCATGGTCGAATGGCTAGTGGGCACCTGCAAGGACGCTTATTGAAGATGCTCGTACAAATGATTCGCCCTAAAAACATCCTTGAGGTGGGAACATTCAGTGGCTACTCTGCTATCTGTATGGCGGAAGGATTGGAAGAAGGTGGCAAAGTATATACGTTCGAGATAAACGACGAGATGGAGGACTTCACACGCCCATGGATAGAACAATCCCCCGTTGCTAACAAGATTGACTTTCGTATCGGAGATGCTGCAAAAGAAGCTCCCAAACTCGGAATAACGTTTGACATGGCATTTGTGGATGGTGACAAGCGTACATACGCAGAGGTGTATGAGAAGCTACTACCTATCATCCGCCCTGGTGGATACATCCTTGCCGATAACACGCTATGGGACTGGCACGTCATTGATCCAGCTTATGACCACGACCACCAAACCATTGGTATTCGACAATTCAATGATCTTATCGCCAAAGATGAGCGTGTAGAGAAGGTTATTCTGCCCTTACGAGACGGACTAACACTGATTAGGAAGAAATAAGTTTGTTGATTCTTCAAACTTTCAGTATCTTTGCATGACGTAGAAATCATTATAAACAAGAATATGCAGGAAACAAGACAAAACCGTATATCACGCCTCCTTCAGAAGGAATTGGCAAGTATATTCCAGACACAGACACGCATGATGCATGGCGTATTGGTGAGTGTTACACGTGTGAAAGTAAGTCCAGACCTCAGTATCTGTACTGCTTACCTCAGTATCTTCCCATCAGAAAAGGGAGACGAACTACTAAAGAACATCAATGCTAATGAGAAGACAATCCGTTACGAATTAGGTCAGCGCGTACATAATCAGCTGCGCATTATACCAGAGTTACGCTTCTTCATTGATGATTCACTCGACTATCTAGAGCGCATTGACGAATTACTTAAGAAGTAAGCCCTCTCAATCACTAGCATATAACATTCTGTACACAACATTCGAAGACATGAATTTTCCCTTTTACATAGCCCGTCGTTACCTCTTTTCAAAGAAGAGTACACATGCAATAAACGTCATCAGTCTTATCTCCGTACTCGGTGTGGCTGTGGCAACAATGGCTTTGGTGGTTGTGTTAAGTGGGTTCAATGGATTCTCCGACTTGGTGGCTTCGTTCTTTACTAACTTTGATCCGCAACTGAAGATAGAAGCAACAAAAGGGAAAGCAATGCCTGCCGATGACCCTTTACTTATAAAGGTTAAACACCTCCCAGGCGTTGAGGTAGCTACCGAATGTGTACAGGATCAAGCACTGGCTGTCTATCACGATAAACAGGCTATGGTAACAGTGAAAGGTGTGGAAGACAACTTTGATTCGCTCACACACATCAGTAATATCCTCTATGGTGACGGCGATTTCACACTGCATGTAGCCAATCTACAATATGGTGTAATTGGTATAAGACTGGCACAAGACCTTGGTACAGGGGTGACATGGCAGGATTATTTGCAGATATATGCACCTCAAAGGGAGGGACAATATGATGCTTCTAACCCGACAGATGCCTTTGTGAAGGACTCACTAGTGTCTCCGGGAGCATTATTCCAAGTAAAGCAAAGCAAGTATGATCAAGGTTACATCATTACGTCAATAGACTTTGCTCGCCGCATATTTAACCGCCAAGGAGAGATTACATCACTAGAGTTACGCATGAAACCGGGTGTGGATATTGACAATGCGAAGGAAGAGATACAAGCCATGTTAGGCGATAAATATAAGGTACTCGACCGCTATGAACAACAAGCTGACACGTTTAATATCATGCGTATAGAGAAGCTCTTTGCTTATGTATTCCTCACGTTTATCCTTATGGTTGCCTGCTTTAATATCATAGGTTCGCTCTCCATGCTCATTATCGACAAAAAGAATGACGTTATCACCCTGCGCAACCTTGGTGCTACTGATGGACAGATACGTCGTATCTTCCTCTTCGAAGGACGCATGATATCGGCAGCAGGAGCAGTGATTGGTATCGTACTCGGTCTCATCCTATGCTGGTTGCAACAAACTTATGGGCTTGTTCAGCTTGGCGACCAAGCTGGTAACTTCGTTGTCAACGCCTATCCTATCAGCGTTCATCCCGAAGACATCCTCCTTATCTTCCTCACAGTTATCCTTGTTGGCTGGCTTTCCGTATGGTATCCTGTGCGTTATATGAGCCGTAAACTGACGAAAGAATGAGATAGAAGAAACTATCTAATACCAGTACACGAGCCCTGCACTTCTACCATTAAAACACGAATAGTGAATCATCACACTTACGAATAACTAAACATCTAAACAATATGACTGAGAACCTAAACGACAAGATCATTATCTACCAAAGTGAAGATGGTAAGACCCAACTTGATGTGAAGTTGGAAGGAGAGACCGTGTGGCTTACACAGGCACAAATGGTGGAACTCTTTCAAACAAGTAAGCAGAATGTAAGCCTACACATCAACAACATCTACAAAGAAGGTGAGCTAGAGAAAGAGGCAACTGTCAAGGATTACTTGACAGTTCAATCGGAAGGGGCAAGAACCATTCATCGCAGAGTAAAATACTATAATCTTGACATGATAATATCAGTTGGTTATCGCGTCAACACAAAGCGTGGTATCCGTTTCCGCCAATGGGCTAACAGCGTTCTCAAGCAATATCTTGTAAAAGGTTATGCCATTAATGAGAACATTCGCAAGCAGCAGATTGCCGAATTAAGACAGCTGGTGCAAGTCGTTAGTAGAACCATTCAGCAACAGCCAGCGAAGTCTACTGACGAAAGCAATGCCCTCTTTGACGTGGTTGTGGATTACACCTATGCGCTCAATACTCTCGATGATTACGATTATCAACGACTGCATATCGCACGAATAACTAAGGAAGAACCCTTCCATGCCACATACGAGAATGCAATGCACGAGATCAACCTCCTTCGTCAGAAGTTTGGTGGTTCGGTACTCTTTGGTAATGAGAAGGACGAGTCCTTCAAAAGTTCTATCGGACAAATCTACCAGACCTTTGATGGCACGGAACTTTATCCGAGTGTGGAGGAGAAAGCGGCTATGCTTCTCTATCTTGTAACCAAGAACCACTCGTTCAGTGATGGTAACAAGCGCATTGCAGCTACCCTCTTCCTATGGTTTATGAACAACAATGCCATCCTCTATCGCCCCGATGGCACCAAAAGAATTGCTGACAATACACTCGTTGCCCTCACCCTAATGATTGCCGAGAGCAAAACAGAGGAAAAGGATATAATGGTAAAGGTGGTGGTGAACCTTATCAACCAAGCTAATTAACCCATTTCCTAAAATAACATTTCATACTTTTAGCAAAAAGATAAGAGTATATCAAAAAATAATTATTAACTTTGTCGTAAACATAAAGAACAAAGATAACTATAAAAAGAATATCTACTTACCCCGAAAGTATAATTACAAAACATAATAACGTATGAAAAAGATTTTATCAGTGCTGATGTTACTCTTGTTGTCTATATCAATATATGCACAACAAGATGTTACTAAGTTCTTAGGTATTCCTGTTGATGGCTCCAAAGCTGCCATGATTCAAAAGCTCAAGGAAAAAGGATTCACATACAATACAACAACTGATTTTCTTGAAGGAGTATTTAATGGTGAGGAAGTGTATATTCATATACAAACTAACAAAAACAAAGTATGGAGAATTGCTGTAGGAAATAAAACAGGGCTGCGAGATGAAGGACAAATTAAAATAAGGTATAATAAACTCTTCCAACAATTCGAAGACAATTCAAAATACACAATATCTAAAACATCCCACAAGTTATCTGACAGCGAAGACATATCATATGAGACCTCTGTACACAAAAAACAATATGCTGCTACTTTTTATCAGCTACCATACGAAGGAGCACAGAATAGAATAGTGTGGTTCACAATAGCCAAAGAGCATGGTGAATATTATATTATGATATTTTATGAAAACGAAAACAATGCTTCCCATGGAGAAGACTTATAACTACCATAGAATATCATCTAAGATAAACGAATAAGCATATAAAGCTCTCACACCACACTGGTCTGAGAGCTTTTCTTTTACCCTTTTAGTGTCTCATCCCAAATCTACACCCACGCAAAAAAGCACAAATACACAGATTACTACATAGCTTATACTTGCCAAGCAACCATTGAAACAGTATCTTTGCAGCATGAATCACGAATTATTTTCATGAAAAAGAATCTTTCTCTTCATGAAAAGAAAGATTTATTTTCACGTAAATAATTTCTTTTTTTCATGAAAAGAATTCAGCTCAAGCCTAAGATTGTAGAGGATAGCCCTACATTCTGTAGAGCTATGGCACATAGAAAAGACGATTATTAACCCTTTATTATAAACATAAAGCTATGACTGTAAATTACAAACTATTAAGAACAAGCGGTAAACTCGCACAACGTAAAGCACTGAGAATAGTAGCAATCAAGAAAGACGTAACAGATATAGAAAGAATCTGTCAGCATATCCAACAAACGACAACGCTTACAACAGCCGACATTCTTGGGACTATCTCGGCAATAAAAACAGAATTAGCAGAGGAGCTAAAAAGTGGGAATACAGTTCATCTACCAGGTATTGGATTCTTCTCGCTTGCCCTTAAAGGCGACATGTACGAAGACCAAAAGACGCATCGTCACCACCTCCGTAATGTTGCTGTGCGCAAAATTAGGTTTCGTCCCGATAAGGATTTCTATGAAGCTTTGGGAGAAGTGGATTTTGCCAACAAGACCTACAAAGACGGAACACCATCACTCCCCATGAGACAAGCCGTCAACGCTGCTCTAAAAGAGTTATTTGAAGAGAAACCGATAATCACCGTTAACGACCTCCGTCGCCGTCTGAACCTTTCTACAACCTACGCCTATCAACTTACAGCACAGTTAGAACGTGAAAAGAAAATCATCAACATTGGCTCACGTTATCGCAAGATGTTTAAAAAGGCATAAGCAGAAGGCGGTAAACAAATGGTAAACATATCGAGGGAAAGGCACATTACCATTGTAAATTAGATTAAGCCCAGTGATAATTCCATGACATATAAACACAAAAAAGCCATTCCCAACCCTTTACAGAGTTTAGGAATGGCATTTATTTATTGATTAGTCCTCAGACTATTTTTTATCCAATCCACTTCACATAAGCGAAGTCCTGACGGTGTGGCAGGAGAGCATTCTTAGGATACATACGTACAGCGTACTTATAAGCACCTGCTACAGTTGCATCGAAAGTAGCCTCGAAGGTATAGTGATTACCCTCTGTCTTCACCATCTTGAATGGGATTACCTTATGGATGTTTACATCATCAACAGGTGCATTCTTCAAGAATACCAACTCAAGACCTACTGCATCGTTCAAGCCCTGCTCATCGATAACGTAAGTAACCTTAATCTTATGACCCGTGGCAATATCCTGCAGTGCATCCTCGTCCTTAGAAACAACATAGATGCTGTCCCAACGCTCAGCAACAGACTCCTTCCAAAGAGCAATCTCCTTAGCAAGTTTATAGTCGTTAGCTATGAGCTTATGAGAACGTTTAGCCTGATTCTCATAGAACTTGTCATAGTAGTCATCAAGCTGACGCTTCATTGTATAGTGAGGAGCGATAGTTGCAATAGAGTTCTTTACAACCTTTACCCAATCCTCTGAGTAGCCATCTTGATTCTTATTGAAGTAGAGAGGAGCAATCTCATTCTCAAGAAGACCGTAAATTGTAGCTGCATCAAGCTGATCCTGATAGCCCTGATTCTGATAGGTACGCTTCTCTGGCAATGCCCATCCAGCACCCTCACGGTAGCCTTCAACCCACCAGCCATCAAGTACTGAGAGGTTAACAACACCGTTCATCTCTGCTTTCTCACCAGATGTACCACTTGCCTCGAGTGGACGAGTTGGTGTGTTCATCCAGATATCAACACCAGAAACGAGACGACGAGCCAACTGCATATCGTAATCCTCAAGGAAGATAATCTTACCGAGGAACTGTGGCATACGTGAAATCTCAAAGATACGCTTGATAAGTCCCTGTCCTGCACCATCAGCTGGGTGAGCCTTACCTGAGAAGAAGAACAGAACTGGACGCTCTGGGTTGTTTACAATCTTCTCCAAACGCTCAAGGTCAGTGAAGAGCAAGTGTGCACGCTTATACGTTGCAAAGCGACGGCAGAAACCAATCATCAATGCGTTAGGGTTGATACGCTCAAGGATAGAAACGACCTTAGCTGGGTCACCCTGGTTGCGGAGCCACTGCTTGGTGAACTTATCACGGATATACTTGATAAGTTTCTGCTTCAATGCCATACGTGTCTCCCAGATTTCAGAATCTGGAACATTATAGATTGCGTGCCAGATAGACTCGTTACTCTGGTCGCTCATAAAGCTTTCATCGAAGTACTTGTCGTAAACCTTACGCCACTCTGTTGCGGTCCATGTTGGGAGGTGTACACCATTGGTTACATAACCTACAGCATTCTCCTCTGGGAAGTAACCTTTCCACAATGGAGCAAACATCTTCTGACTTACCCAACCGTGAAGCTTTGACACACCATTGACCTCCTGACAGGTGTTACAAGCGAAGGTACTCATACAGAAACGCTCACTGTGATCATCAGGATTGGTACGACCCATACCGATGAACTCATCCCAAGAAATACCAAGCTTTGCTGGATAATCACCCATATACTTACCGAAGAGTTCCTCGTCGAAGTAGTCGTGACCTGCTGGAACTGGAGTGTGAACGGTATAGAGTGATGAAGCACGTACAAGCTCCATAGCCTGATTGAATGTCAAGCCACTCTCGATGTAGTCGCAAAGACGCTGGAGGTTGCAAAGTGCTGCATGACCTTCATTGCAGTGATAGATATCCTTCTTGATACCCAATTTCTTCAAAGTAAGAATACCACCGATACCGAGCAGAATCTCTTGCTTCAAACGGTTCTCCCAGTCACCACCATAGAGAGAGTGAGTGATAGGACGGTCGAACTCAGAGTTCATATCGTTGTCTGTATCGAGCAAGTAAAGCTTAATACGACCAACGTTCACACGCCATACAAGTGCGTGTACCATATAGTTACGGTAAGGTACATCAACAACAACCTGATTGCCGTTCTCATCAAGCTCACGCTCAATAGGAAGAGAGTTGAAGTTCTGTGCATCGTACTTAGCAATCTGCTGACCATCCATAGAAAGACTCTGTGTGAAGTAGCCAAAGCGATAGAGGAAACCTACAGCACAGAAGTCTACGTTAGAATCAGAAGCCTCCTTTATGTAGTCACCTGCCAAGATACCAAGACCACCAGAATAAATCTTCAAAGCCTGGTTAAGACCAAACTCCATACAGAAGTAAGCAACAGAAGCACGCTTCTTATTAGGCTTAACGTCCATATAAGTACGGAACTTCTTATAGACATCACTCACCTGCTTCATCAGCTTTTTGTCCTTTACGATAGCTTCCTTACGGTCATAGCTAAGACGCTCAAGGAGCTGGACAGGATTATGTCCAACCTCTTCATAGAGTTCCTCATCAAGAGCTTTGAACATGTTGCGTGCTTCGTAATTCCATGCCCACCACATATTGTGAGCAAGCTCATCAAGACATGCCAGTTCCTTTGGCAGAGTTGACTTTACAGTTACCTCTTTCCACTGAGGTTCGTTGGAATAATCTGATTTAATTTTCATAACTTATTATAGTTTTGACTGTTATTTCTTTATTTCGTTACTAAGCAGTTATCACTTGTTTCTTGCAGCTGCTTTCTTTAATGCTATGTCGTAAGCCTGCTCATAATAGATGATAAACTCACTCCAAAGAGCCTTACGAGAGAGCTTCTCGGCATTTGAACGACACTTGTTCACCTCAGTCTTCGTAAAGCAAGAGTAACGGGCTATGGTATCCTTAATACCATCAGCTACCTCTGAATAATTATAATCTGTACGATGTAATACCTTCACACCATCTTCTATCTCGCTATATTTTCCCTTCTTTGTATTTGCCCACAAGCCGAAGCCTGCAAGGTCGGTTGTAATACAAGGAACCTTAAAGGCTATTGCCTCTAATGGTGTATATCCCCATGGCTCATAGTAAGACGGATAGACACAGAGGTCGTTACCCAATACGAGGTCATAATAGCTCATATTCATAATGCCATCATCTCCTGTCAGATAGCAAGGCAAGAGGATGACCTTCACCTTATCTCCCTTTGCATTGTTTATACCGAGAGAACTGAGCATATTAAGTACATTGTCATGGTCCATATTGTGGAGCCAATGTGTGAGTACAGGTTTATCCAATGGTGTGTCAAACTGTTTACCGCTGTTGAGACGCTCCACAAGGTCCTGACGTGGACCCGCTACCCAGCCTGGAACCTCAATGAAGGCTACAACCTGCTTCTTCAAGTTCTCATCATAACGCAAGCGGTTCATTGATTCTATGAATACATCAATACCTTTATTGCGGAACTCATATCGTCCACTGGTTGATACTATTAACGCATCATCTTGTATATCGTCACCTGTCAACGCATTGGCAACATCAAGCAAACGCTTACGCGCTGCCTTGCGCTTCTTTGTGAAGGTTGCACCCTTTGGTACAAAGTCGTTTTCAAAACCATTTGGAAGAACTAAATCTACTGGTTTATCAAGCAACTCTTTGCACTCTGTTGCAGTAATATCGCTCACTGTCGTGAAGCAATCAACATAATGTGCTGTCTGCTTCTCGATAGAATGCTTACTCTCCATATTCAACTCCGAAGCCATCTGGTCACCATTATATGCCCAGAGATATTCGTACAATGGCTTGTTATTGCCCGCTATACTGCGACCAATACCTGTTGCGTGAGTTGTAAAGATAGATGCTATCTGTGGCAAACGATGCTGTAATACGAGTGCGGCAAACCCTGTCTGCCATTCGTTTGCATGGAAGACAACCTTATCTTTCTCACTAAGATAGAATCTATAGAAACTCTCTACGACAAGTGCCGTAGCATAAGCAAACATAGCAGATTCGTCATAATCACCGTAGGCGTGGAGACTATCAACATGATAATATTCCCATAGATTACCATACAATTCATCTTTATGAGCATAAGCCTCCCTAAAGTCAACAAGCATAGCTATGGGCTCTCCTGGAATATCCCAACGACCAACCTTGACCTTTAGACCATCAGACAATGCCTTTTGTTGCCAATCAGCAAAAAGATTATCATCTTGCTTAAAATAAGGAGATTGAGATTCATACCAACAATCTGGACCAAGGAATATAACATGATCCTTCATCCTGTCCTGTAATGTCTTTGCGCGAGTGGAAAGTACGGTATAGATACCTCCGACCTTATTACATACCTCCCAACTAGTTTCGAAAATATAATCCGGAAACAACATCTTTCCTCTTAAAAAATTTGATATATATCGCATACAAAGGTAATACAAAAACATAGAAAACACAACTTTACCACTTACATTTTTAAACACTACGAGTAAAATAACCACTAAATTGATTAACTTTGCATATATCAAACAATTAGAATTATGAAACATAGAATAGTTATTGTCGTATTAGTTCTGTTATCTATGGGACTCAACATGAATGCTCAAAACGTAACAGGCGAAACGAAGAAGATCGAGAGTCAAAAGAAAGAGGGACAAGATAGTATCTTCAAAGCTCATCTGGTAAACAATGAATATCAGGTTTGGTTAGATATCAACTTCTACGATAACAACATTATTGTACCACGCCAGGAGATATTCGGCAAAGTTCCCGGTTACTTCGGTGCAAAGCGTGATACCCGTAAATGGATTATCTCTGATGCAACCATTAAAGGCAAGAAAGCGATACTTACCATCATCAACGATTACGGAAGTGAAGACTTAAAAGCTGAATTGAAACGTAATACAGACGGAACTTACACGCTTACACGCTTAGAAGGAAGCATGATGAAGATTGTTGTTGACAATAAATGGGTAAAGATTCCAAAGGAACTCACCTTCAATTTCGTATATAAGACATCAAAGGGAACTTATTAGAGGCTTAATCACTCCAAAGGTTTTTACCATCTTCTTCCTCATCACAAAACTCGTCAAAGGGTAATTCCTTTGCGAGTTGATGTCCAGAGCCTCCATGATTATGACGTTGTGCTTCAGATGGCGAGCCCGAAAGAAGATAAAACTTATCAAAGTCGTGAAAGCATTTGATAGCTGGTCGGATATAGTTTTTCACTTTATTCATGTTATCAGAGTATATTAGTGATTTATTTCCTTAAATATTTCTTGCCATTGATGATAACGATTCCCTTATAATCTTTATCAACTCGCTGCCCTGATAGATTATAGATTGGACTTTCATCTATCGTCGTATCGAAATGCGGCTCATCATTTATACTTGTCGTCGTATCAAAACCAACAAAGCCTTTAACGCCTGCTGCGTTTTTATAAGGAAGGTATGCTTTGTGTGCCCCATTCTTAAAAGCCGCCCCAGTAGGATTCATCCAATAAAACCCATAACCTTGGTCACCATCCGTAAAAGCATAGTAAATGTCTCCGCTAGTTGTTTTAACTGGATGATCTGTTCCTCTCAACACATTGTCTTCGTCTTTTACTCCATCTTCATTTGTGACGACAAAGTTATAAGTATTAGGGGCTGCATTCAGTATCACAGCCGTTCCCCGAGGAAGAACCATACCTGCCACATATTCCTTACTTCTTTGTAACTTATCACCCACAAGCTTATAAGTTCTAGCAACAACACCATTGGGAATTATAAAAGCTCTGTCACCATAATACAAACTACAATAACGTGCATCCGAGACTTTCACGCTCACAGAAGAAGGCTTGTAAGTGACCTTTATCTTAACGATCTTGAACAGAGAACTACTCTTTGACACAAGAGTAATCTTTTGGCTCTCCCCTCTCCATATTCTGTATTTATCCAACTTTTCTGTAAAAAGATTACCACTTGTGTTATCAAGGTAATCAAATTCTATTTTCGCAATCGTCGCATCAACACAACTAAAAGTCAACGAGTTTCCATCATAGACCTTCAAGTAAGAGCGTTTGCTACTTTCCCGATAGAAAGTAGGGGCACTCTTGCCACTAACATCACCACGTTCAAAACGAAGAAAAATATCTTTATAACGAAGATTAGGAACTTCTTTATTATGCTCAAGAAACTTTATCTGTCCAAACACAAACTCAAGACTCTCCTCACGCACTTGTGCAGAACACGCAAGAGTAAAGAATAACATTAAAATAAGCGTATTGACACCCTTAGACATATTAGAAATAAGTTTAATTATACTTTAGGTACTCTGCCCCCCTTTACTATTAAGTTCAGGAGAAAAGCGGTGTAAAGGTAGCACTTTAAGAAGAAATATAAGAATAAAGTAAATTATTATTTACAAACAAAAGACAAACAGAGGAATACACTCTATAGCTTCAAAGATTTTACATACTAATTAATTTGCTCATAACACACCTGCATTCCCTTTCTTGACGAAACTCTCTATAACAAGTAGCACTATTAGATTATTAAAATCACTTCTACAAAACGAGTTATATCATGAGGGTACCTCCCCAATCTCTTCCATCACTCCACAAGACACTTAAAAAATTGTTCGCGAACTCTTCCCAAATTGTTCGCGAACAATTTTGATTTTGTTCGCGAACAATTTTTAGCCTGTCTTAGAAGTGCTTTTTCTTGGTGCTTTCATAAAGTCTTATTGGCGTAAGATTATTAAGGTAAGGTCGAATTGTTAACATCAACGAAATGTACTTTCGTGGGGCACGGGTTATACTTCCGTGCCCTACGGGTCGTACACCCGTACTCCATAAGTCCTACTACTAGGATAAGGGTGTTAAACACTCTTGGGCAAAGGTGTTAAACACTCTTGGGCAAAGGTGTTAAACACTCTTGGGCAAAGGTGTTAAACACTCTTGGGTAAGGGTGTTAAACACTCTTGGATAAAGGTCTTTAAACACTCTTGAGCAAGAATGTTAAACACTCTTGGATAAGGGTATTAAACACTCTTGGGTAAGGGTGTTAAACACTCGTGGGTAAGGGTGTTAAACACTCGTGGGTAAGGGCGTTAAACACCCTTGATGCACACCTACGTATCTCGGTAATTACGCTCTATCAGCATTACGTCCCTGCGGATGGTGGAGGTTCGTTTGGAGAAGGCGGGAGAGAGGATTTGGGAGAGGAGGTTGAGGTGTAATAAGGTGATAGAATTGAGAGTGGAGCCACAAAAAAGGGAACAAAAAAAGAGAGCTTCAAAGATTTCTCTTCAAAGCTCTCTAAGTAAAAGAAGGCGGCCACCTACTCTCCCGCATTGCATTGCAGTACCATCGGCGCAGACGGGCTTAACTTCTCTGTTCGGAATGGGAAGAGGTGGAACCCCGACGCAATAACCACCTAATATTTCGTTCAGTTGACTAGTTATGAAGTTGACAAGTTGACTAGTTATCACTTCTGTCTTTTGTCATTTCTTCCTTTCTTATCAGTAGATTTTTCATCATTTTATATTAGTCTCTCCGACTAATAACTCGTTTACTTGTATACTTTTAACTTGTTAACTTGTCTACTCGTAAACTCATCTACTGATCTGTCAACCGTATAAGGTGACGTATTTTCACAAGCAAAGACTCGTTTGTTAGAACTGATTACTT
>NZ_AJIN01000008.1:0-13393 GCF_000257925.1 Prevotella sp. oral taxon 306 str. F0472 | reverse complement strand
ACTCTTTTGTGTGGTTTTCCTTGCCTTGTCCTGCCTTGGGACAAAAGGCGTGAAAGAGGAGAAAATCACGTGGCCAAAGATTTGGACGGTGCTTTTCTCAGGCTTTGTCTTTTACTTTCTCAATTGGTGGCTGCTGGTATTACCCATCGGCAAGGTAGGTGCCGCTTCGCTCTATATCTTCACGCTCTCCATTGGCTATATCTGCCTGTTGATGGGAGGTGTATGGATGAGCCGCTTGCTTAAAAACAACCTGATGGACGATGTGTTTAATACGGAGAACGAGAGTTTCATGCAGGAAACGCGCTTGATGGAAAATGAATACTCCGTCAATCTCCCTACACGCTTCTACTATAAGAAGAAATGGAACAATGGTTGGATTAACGTGGTCAATCCGTTCCGTGCCTCAATGGTGCTCGGCACACCGGGTTCTGGTAAGTCGTATGCTATCGTGAACAATTACATCAAGCAGCAGATTGAAAAGGGCTTTGCGATGTATATCTATGATTATAAGTTCCCTGACCTTTCAGAGATAGCCTATAATCACCTGCTCCATCATTTGGATGCCTATAAGGTAAAGCCGCAGTTCTATGTGATAAACTTCGACGACCCACGCAAGTCGCACCGTTGCAATCCCATCAATCCAGCCTTTATGACGGATATATCGGATGCCTATGAGAGTGCCTATACCATCATGCTCAACCTTAACCGCTCGTGGATTCAGAAACAGGGAGACTTCTTCGTGGAGTCACCGATTATCTTGCTGGCTGCCATCATCTGGTTTCTGAAAATCTATGAGGACGGGAAGTATTGCACCTTTCCCCATGCCATCGAATTTCTCAACCGTCCCTACGCACAGATATTCCCGATACTTACTTCCTACGATGAACTTGCCAACTACCTTTCTCCTTTTATGGACGCATGGGAGGGTGGAGCACAGGACCAGTTGCAGGGACAGATCGCCAGTGCCAAGATACCGCTATCACGTATGATCTCGCCAGCTCTTTATTGGGTGATGACGGGTGATGATTTCTCGCTCGACATCAATAACCCTAATGAGCCGAAAGTCCTTGTTGTGGGTAACAACCCCGACCGTCAGAATATCTACTCAGCTGCTCTTGGACTCTATAATAGTCGTATTGTGAAACTCATTAACAAGAAGAAGCAACTCAAATCATCGGTGATTATCGATGAGTTGCCGACTATCTACTTTCGTGGACTTGATAACCTCATAGCTACTGCGCGAAGTAATAAAGTTGCCGTATGTTTGGGCTTTCAGGACTTCTCACAACTTACCCGTGATTATGGAGACAAGGAGAGCAAGGTGATACAAAACACGGTTGGTAATGTGTTCAGTGGCCAGGTTGTTGGAGAAACAGCTAAGACCCTTTCAGAGCGTTTTGGTAAAGTACTTCAACAACGGCAGTCTATGACCATCAACCGCAATGACAAGTCTACGTCTATCTCCACACAAATGGACAGCCTTATCCCGGCTTCTAAAATCAGTAACCTTACTCAGGGTATGTTTGTGGGTGCAGTATCCGATAACTTCGATGAACGTATCGACCAAAAGATTTTTCATGCAGAGATTGTGGTGGACAGTGCCAAGGTATCAGCAGAAATGAAAGCATATCAGCCTATACCAGTGATAGTGGACTTCAAAAATGAAGATGGCCTCAATAAACAAAAGGAGAGCATCGAAGCTAACTATCGCAAGGTCAAGGAAGAAATTCTCTCGTTAGTTGATTCAGAGATTATGCGTATTAAGAATGATCCGAAGCTTGCTCATTTAATCAAAATGTAATCCTTTCATCTATACATTATTAATTATGGATTTGATTATTCCCAATAAGAATCAAAGGTATGATCTCTGTAAATCTCACAACGATTTCGTTCAAAATTGAGTATATTAATATTATAGCATATTTTCTCATAATGCATTAAATACGGAAACAAGTGCTTCCAACCTCAGAGGATATAGCCAAAAAGTTGGAAGTGCTTATCAAAGAATGAATGAAGGGAGATATTACAGAGTCGGAATATCTCCCTTTTGATTTACTACTTCTTGAACTTGCCGCCTTTCAGGTCGCTCCCCACCATCCGCTTATTGATTTTTTCACGGAGTTCGTCAAGAAAATAAGTGCGACTGTCATCTTTGCGATGCTTTATATTCATATATACGTTGTAGCAGTTCTTTATCTCCACTCCGAAGATTTCAGAGAGTGTGTGCCAATTCCTCCATACCAATTTCTCCATTACTGATACAATTGCAGGTGTCGAGAGCATACAAGAGTTCGACTAAATAATAAACAGAAATACCAGAAGACAATGATAAAATTGTTACTCCGGCAAAAAAATGAAACTTAAATGTCGTTATTTTCATTGCCTGATGTTTTTGCAGGCTAAGTTTGAAAGATTGTTTAGGGCAAAATAACCCTCAAAATGCAAGTAATATTTATGTAAAACTTATAATGAATCAAGATATTGCTTAGGTTTCATCCTGTGATATTTGCAGAAAGCCTCTGTGAAATGACAGAGGTTAGTATATCCAACTTTATAGCCTACTTCTGACACTGAGTAGAGGCGAGTGGAAAGCAGTCGTTTTGCCCATTCCATCTTTTCGGATAGGGCATATTCTGCGATGGCTTTTCCAATAACCTGCTTGAAGCACTTTTGTAATTTGGAACTGCTCATATTGGCTTCACGCGCCAATTCGGGAATACTCGGTACATTACTGAGACTTTGAAGAATCTGGCGACGAACACGGAATACTGATTCAACATCATTCAAGTTTAGGTTGGCAAGAGATTTTACTTCCGAACGTTTTTCGAGCTTTTCAAGGAACATTGTCAGTAATTCCATAGTTTTTCCATGCAAATGAAGCGTTGAAAAAGGATTGTCGATTTCAGTTATAGACTTAATGTTATCCAAGACCTGTTGCATTGCAGGTGTAATGGTCTCAAACAAATAAAAAGCCTTGTCCGATTGGAGAAGCCGACCGATATAGGTTTCATGTGCTGCATCAATCTTTTCAATCCAATCCTTATTGAAAGTCAGTGTAATATTTTCGTATCGTTTCTTTGGAGGAAAACTCCACTCAGTCGGGATGCTACTTGAAGGCATGAAAATGCCATCGAGCGTGTCCACTCCGACCGTTTTTGTACTTGTTCCAATTATCTGCTCGTGTTTATGCTCATTGATATAGAACATGACAGGAATCCATTTCGAGTTTTCTACCGAGCGACGTATCATAGTTATCGGCTCGTATGCTACGAAACTGATATAAGTCAATGTTAGCCATGGCAGAGGATAATATTGTTTGAAGAATCCACTACCAATATAAGAAGGAATGGTAAATCCATCATTTATTACTGATGTGCCAAATTGTTCGGCAACCATCTCCATCCAATCTTCAGGCTTATTAATTGCACAAAATTCTATGGTCATTTTATCATGTCTTTTTGCAAAGTTACAAACAAACACGGATAAAAACTTGAATTATTGCAAGTTTTTATCCGTATTACTCTCAAAAAAGAACCAATAGCTCCATGAGAAATGTTTTTAATGAGAGTTTACTCAAATGCGACTAAACTTGAAGGAACTCCTACGGCAGTAACAATTGGCTTTTGCGAGCATTCGCCTGTCTTGGTATTGTAGGTGTAATACCCCGTACCATTGTTACATATCATTCCAAAGACGATGAAGTCCTTGTAGCGAGTTATAGCAAAAGAGCCATTGCTATCGGTCATTGGCAAATCAAGTTTTTCGATGGTTTTGTTCCAAATGTCGATTTTCACAGGTTGGAAGTCTTTCTTGAGTATTCCAAATTCTGTATCCGTTACTTTCACGCAACTATACACAATACCATTACCTGCATAGAAAGACTTAATCATATACTGCCCTGTTTTGCCTATTCCTTTTATGGTTGTCTTCGATAGGTTGAACAGATAATCGCTATCCCATTTGTCGCTTCCTTTGCGGATACGCAGGAAACCTTCCTTATCGGCAACATTGAAGTTGTTACCCGCACTGTAAAAGTAGATGTCACCCCGCTCGTCTATGAATGCGTCAGAATGGCGGAACAATCCTACAACACTTGTGCGGTTATCTTTGATAACTTCAGTCTTTTTCGTCTTGAGGTCAATGATAGCTACCTCTGCTCCAGTACCCGGTACGGAGGTATGAGGCGAATTGAGCTGATTGAGGGCAACATACATCTTTCCATCACGGATGACATTACAGCCGGGATCAGGATTGTTATCTTGAACCGCATAAGACGAGAGATCAATTTCATCTTCCTTTTGCAATGTTGAAGTATTGATTAACGCAATTTTTCCACGTCCGTGCAAAGCAACGTATGCCCGCTGTTCATCAACGAAGTTAATTTCTCCGGGTTGAGCCATCTGTTCAAATGTCATAGTACCTGCTTCTATCAGTTCTCCATGGGCACCTCTTGTAAACTTATGTATCTTATCCCCGAATTTCCCTTCGGGTACAAGCACTGTATTACCCTTAGCAAAGAGGTAGCAACCGAACCCGAATTCAAATGCTTTCTTATTGTCGGTCGCTTGAGGAGTCAAATCACTGAATGTCCCTACATAAGCACTTTTGTCCACATAATGCACAAAGGTGAAATGTTGCTGCACCTCTTGAGGAGTAGGCGTAGGTTCATCATTTTTGTTACAAGATGTCAGCCCTATGAAGCCGACCAGCATAGCAGAAAAAGCTATACGATTGAAAATTGTTGTATTCATCTTTTTATATTTGTTAAATTAGAAAATTCCTTTTGAGAAGACATATCTGAATTTGAGGTGAAGTGTCCGTCCTGCCAATGGTTGGCGGAATTGGTCCCAAACTTCTTTGTTCATTATATTATGGCATTCCAAGGCTATGGAATATTTGCTTTTGTAGGTCAACAATAGTCCTATGTCATTGACGAAACTGCGGGGAATACGTCGTTTCTGTAATTCGGTAAGTTCCCAGAAGTAGAAGAACTCCTCAGTAAATTTGCCGTCCCAGAAAGCCTTGACATACCAATTCTTGAATAATCGGTTGCTGTGATACTCCGCCCCGAAGTTGGCGAACAAATAGGGAATGTTCGGTAGTCGCAATCCTTTTGTCGGATTGGGGGCTTGGGTACCGGGTAAATAGTTCAAGACATCACGCACATCCTGATAAGTTAGATTTCCGTAGGCATAGACCGTTGGCGATATGTCCAATTTTATTTCGGTTTCTATACCTTTAATATGTACCTTTTCTGCGTTTACATATCCGGCTGCCATGTGTTGTTTCATCAGTTTTATCATATCGCTTACCTGCATATAAAAGCTGTTCACTTCAAACTGCAATCGCGATAAGCCGAGGACATCATTTTTGTCTATTAAGAACCCCAGATTGAAGTTGTGGCTTTTCTCTGGTCTCAATCCGGCTGCAGGAAAGGTGATGATACCATCACCGAATAGTTCTTGTGAATTGGGAAGGCGTATTGCCCGCTGGTAAGATGCTTTCAAGTGAAAACCTCTGAAGGGCTCGTATTTTATTGCCTCTATCCAGCCTATTTGTGAGGTCGTATTGTTCTTTTTCTTCGGAGCCTCAATCATCTCGTATGAAGTCAAATCTTCTATCTCGGAATGGAGGTGGAAATACTTTGCGGAGAGCATATTCGTCAGTTTCTTATCAAAGAGTTTTGACTCCCAAGTCAACCCCGAAATGAAACTGGTCTTTTTACTGGGAAATCCTCCGATAACAAAACCTGCATGCTGACTTGCAATGTTGTCGCTCGGTTGTCTTCTGGCGTAGTTAATAAGTGTGTTCAGATTCAAACTGTGATTGGCGGACAACTTGTAATCAAAATTGATACGTTCATTGATTTCCAATCCTTTGTCATTCGAGTTGTGAGGAACATCCCCTGTTTCTCCCTGTCCATTCGGACTCGGATATATGTTTCCTTCGAAATCGTGATTAACTCGTGCCGTATCCACAAAATTGTTTGTTGTATGTGAAAGGGAGAAATGGGACTCAAGATTAAGGCGGTCGTTCAGCATTCCGCTTTTTATCAGTTTGTTTTCCAACATAAACATTCCAGATTGGTTTTCGGCATGTTGTATGTTTTTTAAGATACCTTGGATTTCATTGAAACGATTGTAATACCCGAACTCGGTACTAATCTCATCGAACCAAAGTTTCGTGAAAGCAATTTTTCCCTTCAACATATACGAACGAAAACGGTCATGGTCACGTCTTACCAACAGATTTTCTCTCTCGGGAACTCTGAAAGAGTAGTCATTCTTTGCAGATGTATAATAACCTCCCGCACCGAGTAGAATGCCACTCTTTGGAAAATTCTTGCGAGAGAAGACACTTCCTTTGTGTGTTTGGTAAGATCCGAATTCATACGAGGCATCTAAATAATCCGTACTAAACTCTTTAGTAACGATATTGACGGCTCCCCCCAATCCATCACA
The DNA here is from genome assembly GCF_000257925.1 of Prevotella sp. oral taxon 306 str. F0472. NCBI lineage: Bacteria > Pseudomonadati > Bacteroidota > Bacteroidia > Bacteroidales > Prevotellaceae > Prevotella > Prevotella sp. oral taxon 306. The sequence continues at coordinate 6,932 of NZ_AJIN01000008.1, read as the reverse complement.
TCCGAAACGGGCGGGTATGATACTCTTATAGACTTCTATTCTTTCTATAATGTCTATCGGAATTTCATCAAGAGAAAAAGCCCCGTCAGAAGTACTCATTGGTATTCCGTCCCATAAGATTTGAATGCGGTTTCCTTCCAATCCATGAACGATAATTCTCGAACTGCTTCCCAAACCGCCGGTCTGCCCAACTTTCAAACCTATGGTTTTATTCAAAACGGTTTCTAACGAAATAGATCTGCCTTGAAGTTCTTTCGCATTTATTACAGAAACTGCTTCAGGCGACTCTCTGAGTATTTGTGCTCTTGTTTTTCCTACTACGACTACATCTGCCAGCTCTGTTGATTCCGGGAGTAGTCTTATGGTATAACGCATCCCATTTGCAGTAATCGTATCGGTAATGGTCTGATAACCGACATAACTTACCATAAGCATAAGTTTTTGATTACTTGATGCACTTAGTTTTGCAATACCTTTCCTGTTTGTAGTCGTACCATTCGTGTACGTTGGAGCATTCAAACCTTTCCATTGTACGGCGGCAAATTCTATACTGTTCCCATTTTCTGCATCAATAACTTTTATTTCTGTTGGTTGCAGTTGTGCAAACATAGGAAAAGACCACAACGATAGAAAGCCGACAATGAGCATTCTTTTGTATAAATGGACTATTGAGCTGATTGGCATATCATATTTGTTTGTGAGATTCTGTGCAAAGGTACTTACCTTCCGAGCAAATAAATAACCCTATTATACACGCTTATACCCCTGTTGTGTTTATATGCGAGCAAATTGTTGTTTTGGGGCAGTGTAATGCTTATCGGGGTTATTTTATCCCTGTTTGTTGCCGTACTTTTGCAACAGAAAAAATCAAAACGACACATATATGGATAAACAAAAAGTCAGACCTCTTGATGAGGAACGGGAGAGCCGTAGCCTGCTCTCCAATGCTGTGGTTATATTGCACCTTATTTTAGGCACACTCCCTATACTGCTTGTAGTGTGGGCTGTGGACAAGTTGATAAATGGCACGCTCCCTCCCATAATAGTTTGGGGTATTGGAGGAATAATGATACTATTCGCAATGCTTCGAGGCGTATTCTATGGAACCTCGATTTGGCGCGCACACCGGTCGGCTTACAATGCCCTTACACGATTGAGGTTGCGTATCATAAGTCATTTGCAACGCTTGCCGCTCGGTTTCTTTCAAGAACGGAAAGTTGGCGACTTGGTGAATATTATTAACCACGATGTGGAACAAATTGAAATTTATTTAGCACATGGATTACCCGAAATCCTTTCGGCTACTCTTTTTCCAGCCTTACTCTGGGTAATCATTATGGTGTTAGACTGGCGTTTGGGGCTGTCGCTCATTTCTCTTTTACCTGTGGCATTTCTTCTGCAAATGGCTGTCAAAACACTTTGGGGAAAGAGCTTTCAACACTTTATGGAAAGTACGCAAAAAATGTCGGAAGACCTTTTGGAATATGTGGCTACCATATCGGTAATCAAAGCCTTCAGTAACGAGGAAAACAGAACGGAACGGGTACTTGGTGGTATGCGCGACTACATCCGTTGGGTAAAGCGGAGCATGTTTAGCGTTACCGTTCCCATGACATTGATAACGATGTTCTTGGAAGGTGGTATCGTGGTAATGACCCTTATTGGACTATGGATGATGAGTTCGGGCGAATTAACTGTAGCCCGTTTTATTCTTGCCCTGATATTGGGTGGATTGTTCTCGTCCTCTTTTGCTAAGTTGGCAACATTCCAACATTTCCGAATCGTCTATGGTCAGTCGTTGGCAAAAGTACAGTCCATTACAGAGGTACAGACAAAGGAAACTGCTGACAAGAAAACGGATACGACACAAACGGATGTTTGTTTCGAGCATGTTACATTTTCCTATCCAAACAAGGAAGACAATGCGCTGAAAGATGTATGTCTTCAATTTCCGAAAGGAAGTCATACAGCTATCGTCGGCGAATCCGGATCGGGAAAAACCACACTGGCAAGTCTGATGATGGGGTTCTGGCAACCTCAAACAGGTACTATCCGACTAGGAGGAGAGAATATTACGGAACTCTCCGAACGTAATATCGCAGATTATTTTTCGATGGTACAGCAGGAGGTTTTTCTCTTTAACACAACTATTCGGGACAATATCCGTATAGGAAAACCTACCGCCACACAAAAGGAAGTGGAAATGGCAGCAGAGCGTGCTCGTATTCATGATTTTATCATGGGCTTGCCGAATGGTTATGATACGCTGGCAGGCGAAGCCGGCGTAAAATTTTCTGGCGGAGAAAAACAGCGTATTTCCATCGCCCGAATGTTGCTCAAAGACTCTCCAATAATTATTCTCGATGAAGCCACTGCCGCATTGGACGGAGAGAATGAGAAACTAATCCAAGAAGCTCTTGATGAATTGCAGCGCAACAAGACCGTCATTACCATTGCTCACCGTCTCAATACTATTCAGGATATGGAGCGTATTGTTGTGATGGACAAAGGGCAGGTTGTGTCAAAAGGAACACACCAAGAACTGATGAAAGACTGTTCTCTGTACCGCAATATGACGGAAACGCAAGAACAAGTAAGTAAATGGCAATTAAAAGAAGAGGAGGAATAAGAATGGTACGCAATATACTGAATGAATTGACCGCTAGCGGAGTTCGGCATCTAATTATCTCCGCACTGTTTTTCGTGGTTTATGCCCTTTGTGGCACGGCGGTAATGCTCACAGTCTTGTTTCTTATCGACCGTCATATACATGGAGAAAGCATCTCTTTCATTTCGGCAGCATGGGTACTCGGTAGTCTGCTGGTCTTGAAAACCATATCCAATGCCATTGCCGATATGAGTAAGCATTTTGCCGGATTTGATCTTGTGGAACGTATCCGCGAGAAAATCATACTGAAACTGAAAATGTTCTCACTCGGCTTCTATACCAATGAGCGTCTGGGAGAGATAAGTACAATCATTCACAAAGACGTTGATAATATGGAAATGGTAGTAGGACATCTATGGACACGGATGTCTGCCGACTTCATTGTAGCTCTAATACTCGGTATTGGACTATTTTGTGTGGATTGGCGCATGGGATTGACAATGGTAGCCATTCTCCCCATTGCCCTATTTTCTCTGTATCGGGGTATTCGCTCGGGAATGAAAGCACAGGAGGAATCACAGGATAATCTGGCAGATATGGTCAGCCTCTTTGTTGAATATGTCAAGGGCATCCCAGTTTTGAAAGTATTTGGAGGAAAAGGAATGTTCCGTGACAGACTCGACCACTCTGTTAGTGAATTTGGTGAAAGCAGTAAGAATATTTCTCGTTTGGCAGCTGTAAGTGTGGGCAGATACACTTTTCTGATAGAATTGGCTTTCGCTCTGATGGCTACAATCGGTCTTTGGTGGACACAGCAGGGGGAACTTTCTCTTTTCGCTTATTTAATGTTTATCATCGTCTCAAAAGAATTCTACAAACCTTTTGTCAATATGGAGAATCATTGGTTGAATTATATCAAGGTAAAAGATAGTTACGGACGCATTTCCCATTTATTGAATGCTCCTGTTATCACCAATCCTGAACAGCCGAAAACAGCAACCCATTTCAATCTTTCCTTTGACAAAGTGGATTTCCATTATGAGAAGGAAGGTTTTGAGATGAAAAATCTCACGTTCCATGTTCCCGAAGGAACAGTAACGGCACTTGTTGGCTCGTCAGGTTCAGGTAAAACAACCATTACCAACCTGTTACTCCGTTTCTGGGAACCGCAGACCGGCAGTATCCGTATCGGTGGTTTAGACATTCGAGAAATGGACTATGATTATTTACTCGGTAAAATCAGTGTGGTGATGCAGAATGTTATTCTCTTTTCAGATACCATTGCCAATAATATCAAAGTAGGCAATCAACATGCTACGCAGGAAGAAATCGAAGACGCAGCACGTAGGGCGATGATACACGACTTTATCATCAATCTGCCAGAAGGTTATGAAACAAAAATCGGAGAAAACGGTTTGGGATTATCCGGAGGTCAGAAACAAAGGCTTTCAATCGCCCGTGCGTTCCTCAAAGATGCTCCCATCATTCTTTTGGACGAGATAACAAGCAATGTTGACCCTGTCAATGAATATAAGATACAACAGGCAATGTCTTCCCTTATCCGAAATCGCACAGTCTTGGTCATTGCCCATCATTTGCAAACCATCCGTAATGCTAATCAAATTATTGTGATGGACAAGGGACACCTTGTAGAGTACGGGACGCATGCAGAACTTGCAGCAAAAAACGGAATGTACTGCAAATTGCTGTCTATGCAATAACCTAATCAATGAAAAATATGGAGGTATGGAGTTTGATCCATACCTCTCTTTTTGCCACTTTCATCCATATCAACGCCACAAGTACGCAGTTATTTCCAACTGCTAACATGCACAGTTTCTTTGATTTACCTTTGCCCATACACCGCTATTGGTGTCATTAAATACATTGTAAGATGGACGAAAAAATCAAAGATCAAGAAGCTCTTTTGATGAAAGACTCCAAGGATGAGAATCTCAAAGCCCTCTCAGGGACAGATGAGAAAGGCGGACTGAAGACAGTATCGCCCACCGCCGAGCATGAACAGAACTTCCTCTCCAACTTCATACGGCAGTTCAAGCCCCCCACACAATTCCACTTCCTCAAAGTCCTCTTCGAGGGTGTTGTTGCCAGTGCACGAGTGTTCACCGAGATGCTCAAAGCACCGGATGCTCCCTCCAATAATGCCAGTTCGGGATAAGTAAATTCCCTAAAAAGTTGGTAATTTCGCCATTATTTTGCAACCTTATGATTGAAAATCAACAACTTACAAACATATATAGCGATGATTACCACTGATAAAGTTACTGAAATATTCTGTGTGTTGGATGACTTCTGCAAGAATTTAGATACCGAATTAACTAAAAATCTCCATATCGCCCCATGGACTAGGGATATAAGCGAATGAGAAACTGCAAAGGGCAAATGTCCAAAAGCGAAATCATGACCATCCTGCTGTACTACCATTTTGGCTCATTCCGCAACCTCAAGCACTATTACCTCTTTTTCATTGAGGAACATTTGGCAAGCTACTTCCTCTATGCCGTGTCCTACACGCGTTTCGTGGAACTCATGCCCTGCGTATTTTTCGACCTGATACCCTTCATGCGCATCCAAGGTTTTGGAAAGTGCATGGGCATTAGTTTCGTCGACAGTACAATGATTCCAGTATGCCACAACATGAGAAGGAAATTCAACAAGGTGTTTGATGGACTTACCAAGAACGAAAAGGGAACGATGGGCTGGTGCCCTGGTCTCAAGCTGCAACTGCTGTGCAACGAGATAGGCGACGTACTCATGTTCTGCCTAACTCCCGCAAATGAAGATGACAGAAACCCTAGGGTGTGGAAGGTCTTCACCAAAGTGCTCTACGGCAAAGTTTTTGCCGACAAGGGGTACATCAAGCAAGAATTCTTTGAGAACCTCTTCAACCAAGGCATCCACCTCGTTCATGGGCTCAGTCGAACATGAAAAACAAGATGATGCCCTTGTGGAACAAGATGATGCTCCGCAAGCTATATATAATAGAATGCATCAACGAACTGCTCAAGAACAAGGCTAACCTTGTCCACTCACGCCATCGTTCCGTACATAACTTCCTCATGAATCTTTGTGCGGCATTGGCTGCATACTGTTTCTTCGAGAATAAGCCCGAGGGACTGCTAGTGCGCATTGAAAAGAGTAGGCAATTGGAACTATTCTAAGCAAACCCTTATCCCGAACTGGCGTAGAAACTATATTCTAATAAAGTGATATTTTAGGCTTTACCATAAACTAAACATAATAGATTGTTTCCCATAAATTCCTTTTATTTCCTACTTTACCCGAAAACTTTTTCATCTCTTCATATACCTATAATTTAGCTGCTTGATAAGAGTATTCACCATTAAAATTATCAAGCAATGGAATCAAATAACAATGACAATTATGTGCTGGTCCTGGAAGACCGCACGGAAGTGAAGAATGAAAAGGAAGCGGGAAAACTCTCCGTAATTTCTGGTATTGACGACAAGGGAGGCCTTAAAACCACTGAAGCCATCGCCGCCAATCAGGCAGCGTTCTTGAAGTTCAACAGCAAGGACGGACTTCTGAAGAACTTCATGACCAACTTCCTCAAACAGTTTAATAACCCGACTCATTTTGGACTGTACAAGGTATTGGCAGACAATGTGGAGCAGGGCGTGGACAATCTGCGTACCATGCTGCAAAGCCGTGAGAAGCCCGAAAACAAACAGCAACTGGCAGAGATTGGAGTTCCCTTTGAGGACTATCTGCCCCAGCAGAAGAATGCTACTGCCATCGATGAGTCGAAGGTTGATTGGAAGCAACTCGCCGCTCTCGGTCTTTCCCGTGAAAGATTGGAGCAGAGTGGAGAATTAGACAAGATGCTCAATTGGCAGAAGAGCAATCTCTTGACGATTGCCGTACCTATTGGAGACACTACTATCTACACCGAAGCCCGCCTTGCTTTCCGCACGGACGATAACGACAATGTCGGCTTGGCAATTCATCCTTTGAGAAAAGAACCACAGCTTGACTTTCCCTATATGGGTTACAAGTTCTCTCCCGAAGAAAAGGAACAACTCCTTGCTACGGGTAATCTTGGCAAGACCATCGAGGTAACACCCAAGAACGCCGAACCTTTCTCTGCATACGTTTCCATTGACCCGCAGACCAATGAAATCATAGCCCTGCGTGCTGACCGTGTAAATATCCCCAAGGAAATCAAGGGTGTAACCCTTTCTGACGCCCAGTATAAAGACCTTGTGGAAGGCAAAGCCGTGAAAGTGGAAGGTATGACTGCCAAGAGCGGCAAGTCTTTTAATGCCACGCTTCAGGTCAATGC
>NZ_AJIN01000007.1:0-2708 GCF_000257925.1 Prevotella sp. oral taxon 306 str. F0472 | reverse complement strand
AGCTGAACCGCCTTATTCATGCAAACGGTAAGGCAAAGCGTGCATCGTATGATATGGTGATGTCGTTCGGACGGATGAGTGAGCCGCTCACTAAGGTACAGAAAGTGGACTCAACGACAACTGCGAAGTCTTATAACTTTGCTTATAAGTATGAGGATAGTAACCATCCTACGGCTCCAACGCAGATTGGTCACGACCATTACACATACGATGCCAACGGTAATCCAACGCTGGTAACGAACGACTCTACGAACACTACCCGTGAGATGTACTGGGATGAGGACAACCGACTCATGGTCTTAAGCGATAACGGTAAGACAAGCCGATACACTTACAATGCTGCCGGTGAACGTATCATGAAGAGTTATGGCACAATGGAGGGGGTGTATATCAATGGTGCACCGCAAGGAATCACGTTCCATGAGACGGATAACTTCACGCTTTATCCTGCTTCGATAATCAGCATCAACAAGAATCGCTTTACGAAGCATTACTTCATTGGTGACAAACGAATCGCCAGCCGTATCGGTACAGGCCTGTTCAATAACGTTTACGGAAGAAACGGCAGTTATGTCACCGCCGGTCAGCAGGACTATGCTGAACGCATGAATCAGATACAGAAGCAGAAAGAGGCATACTATAAGCAGCAGGGCATTGCCCCTGGTGTACCTACAATGAAGGGCGCGTATGGTGATCCAGAGAACACAGGTAGGGGTTACAACTCTATCCTCGACACTCTCGGCAACCACGATGTGCCACAGGGTTGGATTCAGACTCCACATCCTAACACGACACCAGGTTCCAACCCTGGTCCACCTGTAAGCTGGAACGACCCGAGCAACCCTGATGATCCTCAAGCTGGATATGGATACATCCCCAATGATACCACACGTGAAGAAACCTTCTTCTATCATAGTGACCACTTAGGTAGTACGTCTTACATTACAGATGACCACGCTAACATCACCCAGTATGATGCTTACCTACCGTACGGTGAACTCCTTGTAGACGAACACTCTTCATCCGAAGACTTACCATACAAATTCAATGGCAAACAGTTTGATGAGGAAACGGGCTTGTACTATTATGGTGCAAGGTACTTGAATCCTATGACCAGTCTATGGTATGGAGTTGATCCGTTAGCAGAAAAGTATGTTCAAACTATCCCTTATCTATATGGTGGTGGGAATCCTATTAGGATCATTGACCCTAACGGAAAGGGATGGGTCGAAACAAAAGATAAGAAAACTTATTGGGATGAGAGGGTTAACTCAGCTAAGGATACAAAGTTTATTCCTAAGGGTGGTAAATTCTTGGGAAATACAGCAGATATGTTTGATGATCAGGGACAATATAAATTTGGAGACGAACAAGGCAATATCCTTTCTGCTCATCCACTGGAGAATGTAATTGTTACTGGCGACAAGGAATATAATTTCCACCAAACTCTCGGTTATAAGATCTTCGGTGATTTCAGGAATTCGGATGGTGGATTAGGACCATGGAATCCTGATGCTGTGAGTTTTGATATTAATGTATCTGGTTCTTTCCTTGGCGCTGGGTTTTCTGTCAATGTAGGATTGATAGTTGGCGGTGGTATAATATCTCCATTTGCTTCTTTCTCGTCATTTGCTGGTTTTAGTACAGATAACTTTAAGAATCTTTTTGTTCCATCTGGTAAGAGAATAACCCCCTTCAGTTTTTTAAGTGCAAATGTAGGTGGCTCGTTTATGATGTATGAGAATTTTAATTCTCAGAATAGGAATTCTTTTGAGAGCTATAGGAATGCAGGAATTACTCGAAATTATAATATTGGAAATATAGGATTTATAAGAGGACAAAGTGCTACATATGTTAATGGTAAGTATATACCTACAACCGATGCAAAGTCATATGGCTTTTCCATTAATGCAGTTCCTTCTATCTTTGATTTCTCTAATGCAGGAGGTAATACATGGATACCATTCTATTAAAAAAATTACTATATTTGGGAGTCGCAGGCATCCTCTGTCTTTTAGCATTTGTTTTTAATATTAAGGATCTCAACAATTTTGATCCTTTTAAGCAAGTATGCTATACATGTACGTTTAATGTAAAAGTAACAAAAATAAAAAAGAGACGTGATTATTATATTACTGGGGAAAATTTAAAGGGAAAAAGTATAGAGTTTGAAGTGTATGATGTCTGGAACTTAAAAGAACTTCAGGTTGGCGATAGTATTATCAAGCAAAATGGGGAATGGAAAATAAAAATAGTAAAAAGAGATACAACTCTTTTTATTGAACCAGAATTTCCGGAACAGTGATATAGCACTATATTTTCAAAATATACAGTCTATACAAAAAAGAATAAAGGGACCAATTATAGATGCTCCCATACATCTTCCGAACTCAAGTAGGTCAAACTCCTCAACTTCTAATCAAAAGACATAATTATGAGAAAGGCATTTTTTTAAATTTATTGGCTAATCCTTCACGGTATGCCAACTTGCATACGGTCTTTATTTGGGATGCAACTGCATAGAAACTACTTTCCTGAAACCCTAATTTGTTCAAGTAATAGTCCCTGAAATCATAAATGAAATTTTCTGTAAGTTGCGAGAAAGACAAATCTTCCACCTTGTACTTGTCTTCGATAAATGTTCGAAGATTATTACGGGTAGTATAGTAATTGGAAATTGTTTCTCTCTTAATGTCAATTCCAATATG
>NZ_AJIN01000006.1:0-1684 GCF_000257925.1 Prevotella sp. oral taxon 306 str. F0472 | reverse complement strand
GTACTTTGTGTTCTTACGACCTTGCTTACCTTTGCAAAGGAAAATTAAAGCCAGACTGTGTATGCAAGGAGTGTAAGCGATAACAAAGGATGCAGGGCTTCGCCCTAAACTAAAGGGTAAAGAATAGCAAAGTTGCCGTAGGCTTTAAAACAAGATACTGTCATAACCGCTCTCCCAAAGTCCCTTGAAAACCTTTGTCGAAATGCTTCGTAGAACATGAGACAGTGGTTTTCAAGGGATTAAAACAGCACTGTCTGTTTTAAGGGTTTCAGCGTAGCCTGTGTTTTGTAAAGCAGAAAGGAAAAGCACGCTCATGTATATGAGATAAGTGCGTTCCTGATGCTTAGCGGAATACTGGCGAAGCTGCGGGGGATAAAGCAGAATCATTAGGGAAAAGCAAGAAAGAGAAAAACTTGCGATAGCGTGTTTGATAGGGCTATGATTGATGTGTGCTGCGACCATCTGGCGCAGCACAAAAAAGAAGCTGGCAATCTTTAAGAAAACCAGCATCTAAGATGATATATACACTTATTCTTACAAAAGGATTACGCTAAACCAAAAGTGAATTTATACGATTTCAAAAGTATAAACGTAATCACCACTTCCTGGGTCATCATAATTAACATAGAACTTTACTTTTCTTGGCTCAACTTCTGCTATTGTAGCATTGTCTGCTAACAAGCTATTTCCATTCTTTAGCTCAACAAAAAAGCGTCCAATATAGTCAGATCTATATCCCCATGGAAAGAAATCATATAGAGAGCAACCTTTCTCACGGACATCATAGCCGAAGAATCTTGCACACTCCTCAATTTTCTCTCTTAGTTCGGTTTCATTTGAAATATTAGCACACTCGTTTCTGAATTTCTCGATTGTAAACATAGCTTTTAGTTTTATGATTGTAAATTTAATAAATTTTCTACTTGCATGTAAGTTGCAAGTAGAAAAATAGATATAAAGATTACTTATGCAGTGTAACCATATACAACGTATTATTGGAAGTTACTTAATTCTGCTTTACGCTCCAACTTCACAATATCCTCCCATGAACACCATTCAGGTTTTAAGTCTTCGGGTATTTCGTGCCAACGTCTCTTTAGTTCGTCTATAGTTTCCGCAATGGTATCACCCCAAAGACCATATTTGTCATTGTGATAACGAAAGTCTTGCTTATCACGTTCTTCCTCGCCTGTTTCTCCAAAATATGCTGTCAAATCATTGTATATCTTCGATAACATCATATACTTTCCTCTGAAATGATACTCTCTAACTTCTATATCTGTGATAGGGTTTATGATTTCAAAATCACACTGCAAAGGACACCCTGGTTCTCCATCCATATCATTAGATGGATGGCAATGATATAACTCTGTTGGAATTGCGTTAGTAGCTGTATTTAGGTCAAGGTAAAAATTACCTTTCTCATCCTTGTAAGCAATGTTCCCACTGTAGTTTCTTCCCACTCTCTGCAACTTTAATCTTTCCATATGTGTTATTTTAAAGTGAATACTTTTCCCTTTAGTTCTCTACTTTTTACAGCAAGAGACTATCGAGCTTTCAAATTTTACGTGCAAATAAGGTAGTAAGGTCATCAGGAAGATAAGCAAAGTAATTTAAGGATATTCTCATGGAAAACCCAAATCTTTGATTTGTGGAAGGCTGCCGTGAGAATATTCTTAAATAG
>NZ_AJIN01000005.1:0-3162 GCF_000257925.1 Prevotella sp. oral taxon 306 str. F0472 | reverse complement strand
ACGAGAAAAAGATGGCAAATTATTTGGTAGTTCCAAATAATTGTATACTCTCTCTCTCTCTCTCTCTCTCTCTAGTAGAGCAGGCGTAAACTACACATTTTTTCTTCTCGCATACGCGCGCGCGAAGCGTGCCGTAAAGCTAGTAAACAAAGGACTTCTGAAAGTTTCCTTTGTTCTTTTTTTGTGTCCATACCTTAACTGAAATATAAAGAAATTAAGCTATACTTTTTATTTGATTTTAAATACTAAAAATGAGAGATTATGACAAGAAACAAAGAAACTAAAAAACGGGATTATCTGCAACCAACGTGTTGCGTATTCTTCGTTGAGGCAGAAAGCCCTGTCTGCACTTCCGTTTACCACAAAGTGTCAGGCTCTTTTGAGCCAAAGAATAACACTTTTTTTGAGGAGAATAAATGGGATACCCATACGTATGAAACCGACTGGAATCGAGAAGATGTTGAGAGTGGAACAATAGAGTTCTAGAATTACAGAATGAGAGTTATAAATTTAAAAAGACATCAAGAATGAAAAGTAATTATTTAATATTGAAAACGTTTTTAAAACCGCTTGCTTTCGCTGTATTGCTTATTATGGTTGCAGGTTGTCAGCAGGAAGATAATATAAGTACAGGAGAAAGTACTACCGGCAAGGTGGTCATAACACCAACAATGCTTAAATTTGCAGAAGCACCATTCAGTGAAGATGATGGAGCCATAACGAGAGGGGCTGCAGAAGCACCTCAAACAAAGTCAGTAGACTTGGGTAATGGTATTGAAGCACAAATGACTCTTGAGGCTGATGCCAAGAGCGATACTATCTTCAAGAAGCCACGTACGCGTGCATCACAGCCTCTAAGCAATGGTTTCTACACTATCCGTGCCTTTCAAGGTAATACGCTTAAGGGCGAGATGAAAGGTTATATAAACGCTGGAGTCTTTACGCCTGCTACTGGTTCAAAGAATTGTATTATTCTTGATCCAAATCAGAATTACGACTTTGTTTGTTTTAATGACAAGCTAAGCCAGAATTCTGATGGGACACTTTCAGTAACACAAGCAAATGTGAAAACTGCATACGTAGGGCGCTTGGATAATACCTATGTCACAGGCAAAACCCAATATATCTCGTTCTATATGAAGCATGTTGGTTCGCGCGTATATCTTGAGTTACATAGCTTCCTCCCTATAAAGCATGCTGTCAGTGCAACGCTCACTTCACCTAACAACAATGTACCCACTAGCGTAAAACTTGATGAGAAAGGTTATAATCCAATTGCCACTTCTGTTACAACAATCAATAAAACTTTAGCGGCCAATTATTGGCAAGGCCATCTTTTTCCCAGTGGTCCTGATATAGTATATTGTAGTTCTGAAGATCCTAAGAATGACTATGAATATCATTACTACAATAGGGATACAACCTATACGTGGTTTCTTCCAGGAACTCCACTTCGCCAAATGCGTCTAGCTTTACCTTCGTTGACACTCTACGGAAAAGCTGCTGCACCAAGTACACATCTTTATTCTTCAGATCCTGCACTCTCTGGTTTTGTCACCAAAGAAAATACAACTTACAAACTCAAAATTCGCCTTGTCTATACGGGCTTTAAATACCTATTCTCTGATGGCACTGTAGGAACGCTTAAAGCTAATCGAACCAAGACTCCGATAGCCTTTGTCGTAAAAGACAACGACGGAACACCGAATTCTGGTGTAGCTGTTGCTTTGAAAGAAGCAGATCTTGGTAGTTCCTGGTCGCCTCTTACTGGCAATGTGAAGAATACAGATTGTCAATGGACAACACAAAGCCTTTCCAGTGCCCCCTCTAGCTATAATCCTGTTTATATGACAACAAACTTTAATCGCTTTGGAACAGGAACAGGACTTAGTGATGATGTCGCTGACATGAATGGATATAATTGGACATGGAATCCTGCGACTAATGCAATACCTGCCAGTTCTGGTCAGGCTAAAGGAAACGATCAGTGGGGCTTCCCCGCTTTCTATTATGCCGCTCATTATGATCCAGGTGTAACTTTAACAGGTACTATTGCTAATCAGAAGTGGTATCTTCCTGCAGCGGGAGAATGGAGAACGGCTCTAGACGCAATAAGTTTGGGGCAAATTAATAACGATAGGGGTTATAATAGTGGTAATGGAGCAGCTGGTTCTGGTAGGATAGACCCAATAATTCTAAATTATGCACTTACCGCTCATTACAACAATAATGGGGTAATTGTTGGAAATAGACCTATTGGAGGACAAGCTGGAACATTTTATTACTTTACTAGTAGCTTCATTGTTGGAGCAGGTGTAGCATCCCCTGATTTAATGTGGCTTAGCACCAGTACTGGTCAGAGTGGAAATGATGGAACAACTTATCCTTCATCGTATGTTATTCAATATCTTTCAGGGCAACAAGATTGGAATCAAGTAACGAATGTAAGAGCAAAGGTACGTGCTTTCATTCATTTCTAAGTTATAGTCAATGAGGCTATTATAGCAGACAATAATATTATTAACAAACGCTCCGTGGGCTAAAAGGTCTCGAGCCTACGGAGCTATCACAAACAGAGACCACCTTAATGATAATATGGCTAACAAACCAATTCAATTTTTCTTGAGAGAGCAGAAGCTAAACATCGGTAAGCAGGCTGGAAAGACTGTTATTGTTGCTCGTCCAACTGGTAGGCACCGTGTAGACTTCCGCAACTTTTGCGAACGCATTGCTAAGTCAACAACCTTTAATGCGCAGGAGGTGGCAGCCGTGCTGAATCTTGCAAGTGAAACCGCCCGTGACATCGTAGCCAATGGTGACATTGTGGAGTTTGGCGACATGGGAACGTTGACTCCCTCGTTTAAGAGCAAGGCGGTAGAGACTGTTGAGCAGTTCCGTGCACAGCAGCATATCGAGAAACCTGTTATAAAGTTCCTTGCCTCTGCGAAGTATTTTACACTGAATGATGTTACGTATGAGCAAGTAGCACCAAAGGAGAAGAAAGAAAAGAAGGGAAAGAAAGAGAAAAAGAAAGCAGAAGGAACAGAGCCTTCTGGTCCTGTAACAGAAGGGTGATAAAGGAGTTTTGAGATTCTGCTAAAACAACAAAAAAATTGTTCGCGAAGAAATTCGAAATTCTTCGCGAACAATTTTAATTTTCTT
>NZ_AJIN01000004.1:0-7751 GCF_000257925.1 Prevotella sp. oral taxon 306 str. F0472 | reverse complement strand
AGAATAATCCCTCTTAGTTTGTTCTTTTCTCATAACTTTCTTGATTAAAATAGCTGTTATTTCGTTCTTATTTTGCTTAAAACGGAGTTCACAAAAGGGCATAAAAAAGCAAACAAAGGAAACTCCTAGAAGTCCTTTGTTTACAGGGGTTACGGCACGCTTCGCGCGCGCGTATGCGAGAAGAAAAAATGTGTTATTGTACGCTAGGTGCGCATATTGTGTGTGTGTGTGTGTGTGTGTGTGTGTGTTAGCAAATTATTTGGATTGACCAAAGATAAAGTGCAAAAAGATGCAAAGAATTCGATAATTCTTTGCAGTACTTCATTCACTTGATATGTCATTGCTAATTCTTTCACGGCGGCAAAGGTAAGGCTTTCTCTTTAGTTAGCCAAACAATCTTAATAAAACTTTTATAGAAATGTTACTCACCATATCCTTTGAGGCACAAATTGTTAACATGGGGGTAACAAGAATGACCTTACTCAGGGGTAATCGAATATCCTACCTGATAATAAACTTATAGATTCCATTCTGACGAGACCCAACGACGGCAGTATTACCTATTGCTATAGGTGAAGACTCAAAGTTGCTTGCTACATGATGCTTATAGAGTAGTTCGCCATTCTTTGCCCTTATAAGATAGACTGTACCACCAGAATCACCAGTAAAGATAAACTGTTCGCCCTTTTCATTCATATATCCAATAGGTGACGACCAGGCAAATTGATTCAAACGAGTTGTATAAACAATCTTGCCATCGGTGGTACTAAAGGCTACTAACTGACCTGATGACTTACCCTTCCCATCGGCTCCATTACGGCAGATATTGGCAAATATTAACCCATTCGCATCTCCTTTACCAAGCAAAGGGGTACAATACATTCCACCATCAAGCACTTTCTCTCCTATTTGTATTCGATTACAAAGAATCTTCTGTTCCCATATCTTTTCACCAGTTAAGCCATTAAGCTTAACAAAGTAACAAGTTCCACTCATTCCTTGTTTGTCTACTTCACAACCACAATATATATAAGGTGTATTATTCTCAACCTCACAGACGATTGTACCATCAATGTCATCATGGTTATCATAATACCAAACTGGCTTCATGGTGTTAAGGTTTACACAGATAATACTACCATGATTATCACCAAACCAACCATAGTTACGATAGGCACAAAGGCTGTTTTCAATACCAGGGGCAGAGCCATTGATGGTGTAACGCAATGCACTTACAAGTTTCAAGTGTCCTTGCTTACGGCTATACTTGTATAAACTACCATCTTCACCAGGCCAGAAAAGATAGCCACCAACCTCGACTGGTGATGCATCTGATGCATACCAATGGCGTAGAGCATGTGGGTCATGATCAATGAATTGCGATTCTTTGGTTTTGTTCAGATCGA
Organism: Prevotella sp. oral taxon 306 str. F0472; assembly: GCF_000257925.1. NCBI lineage: Bacteria > Pseudomonadati > Bacteroidota > Bacteroidia > Bacteroidales > Prevotellaceae > Prevotella > Prevotella sp. oral taxon 306. The sequence goes on along the minus strand of NZ_AJIN01000004.1, from coordinate 6,345 downwards.
TTACTAACCGTCCAATTGGTAGGTGATTAGGGATGCCCTGACCTACATATAAGTTCTTGAAGAAAGGGTCAATAGAGGGTGTCCCTTTGATGGTGTTATGCACATCTACAGATGGTCTTGATGCCTTACCAGTAGTAAAGTCAATGAAATAAGTGCGACTGCAAAGAGAGGAAAGGACGATTTCATTACTCTTACTAAGATACAATGGCTGTCCTGTCCAGCCACTCCCACCACCCCAGACACCAAAATGTGTGTGTTCTCGGTTATAGTAGATATCAAATTTCCAAGCTATTTCTACAGTATCAGGAGTTCCCTTCACCATGCCACCAAAGTCCGCATTGCGCATTGGATTCTTACGGAATGTGAGAATATCTGCGCTTTCGTAATCAGAAATCTTTCCTTTCAACAGACTCTCCGAATTGCCCTCTGCATCTATAGACAACTTCACTTTATTGGCAGAAGCATACATAGTGTCGGGCAAATAATGGTCTTCTATATTTGATTCAACAGCAACGGAATCTGTAAGTGGACTTTGAGTTTCAACCTTCTTAGCATCGTGACAAGATAAGGCTGTCACCAGTAAGGATACAGCCAACACCGTTTGATAGTAATTGCGAAGCTTCACGTTATATTATTTTAGGATTTTAATCATAGATATCAATTAATCATTATCATACATCTGGGGCAAGTTCTTTAGGTTTTGATAGGTTGACTTTATGTCGTCCCAAGTGATATCGAAATCTTTATCTATCGTCTTTGGTTTGTCATTCAGAGAGTGGGTTATTAGCCAATCATAGGTTTTTTGAAGATAAAAAATACGTGCTAAAACTCCGTGACTACCACCTTGTAACCAATCATAACGCAATAACTGGTCAAGATGATTAGCTTGTAAATAATTGACAACACGCTTTGATTCGTTTATAGAGATGGCTCTATCTGCCGTTCCATGCATAATCCAAAGAGGCACTTCACCAAGCCCACTCATATTCTTTAACGTCGTCCCGCCACACAAAGCCATACCAGCTGCTATCTTATCGGGATAGGTTCCGACGAAATCCATTGTGCCATAACCACCAAGACTCATACCGAGAACATACACACGACTTGCATCTATGGAATAGTGAGACTTCATCCACTCCAATATATTATTTAGTTTTCTCGGACTCCATGGACCACCTGGATTCTGAGGAGCTACCACGAACATGGGAATAATCTTACCCTTGTCAATAGCATCCAAGACTCCATAACGTCTCACCTTATTTAAGTCATTCCCACAAAGACTAGCCCCATGTAAAAAGATGATAAGCGGTAAAGGATGTTTATTCTCCTTGTATTCATCAGGCGTATATATCCAAAAGTTATACCCGTCAGAAACGGCATTGTATTTCGTTTCAAACTGACCTTCTGGTCGAATCTGAGCCGATATATGCAATGTAAAAAATAGTATTATTATAGAAAAAATGTACTTCATCCTATATCATTCTATAATCTTATACAAACGCTTAAATTAATTAGTAAGTACCAGCAATACCTCTATTTAGTCTATTGCCAGCAAAGTTACAAAGAAAAATTAACTTATAAATGACTTTTAAAAGGAAACTAATAGAAAAAAAGTAGGGATAAACCTCTATATGGTTTATCCCTACCTAATATTATTATCTAACATTAGCTACAAAAGAGCTAATCTATCAGCTTGATTACTTAACGTAAACAACAGCCAAACGGTTAGATGTTACGCCCTGTACGCCTTGACCCTTAGCCTCGTCAACAACAACGCCACGACCCTGGAGATACTTAGCTACAACGTTTGCACGATTCTGAGAGAGACGATCGTTAAGATCCTTTGGACCCTCTGGAGAAGCTGTACCAATGATCTGTACGTGACGACCAGACTTAACAGCATCAAGTGCATTCTTTGCCTCATTTGTGAGGTCGTACTTACCTTGAGCGAATGTTACAAATACCAAGTTGTCAATGCAAAGAGTCTGATTAACCTGAGTTGGAACCTCCTTAACAACTTCCTTAACAACCTCCTTAACAACCTCCTTAGGCTTAGCATTCAACTGGTCACGGAGAGAGTTAATTTCATCGTTCAACTCACCAACATTCCAAACCTTGAAGTTGTGAGTACCATTAGAAGTCTTGAACTTATAGTTCAAACCAACGAAAAGACCAAGCTGAGCAGCCTGACGACCGAACTGGATAGCATCACCAGGACCATGTGTAAGGTTCCAAAGAACAGCTGGCTCTACATAAAGCTGCCAAGCTCTCTTCTCACCAAGATTGTAAGCGAATGTAAGACCAGTCTTTGCTGTCAACTCTGTATCATCACCACCATTGGCAACACCAATAAGTTTCTTGTCACCGAAAGTAATCCAGTAACCTACACCTGCTTCTGCACCAACCTCGAAACGACGATCTGGATTGTACTCACAGAACAAGTTTGTGAAATTGATAGTACCATTCAAACCGAGGTTCACACCACGAACGATTGTGTGGCTATTAGCAAAACCTAAAGAACCTGTCTGCCAACGGTTATCACCGAAGAAAGTAAGACCTTCGAGGTTAGCACCATAAACTGGGCTAAATTGCTTACCTAACTTCAAACCTGCTGCAGCGTTAAGAGGAGCAAAGTGCTCGAAACTCATTGGACCCATTACACCGCCTTCAACACCGAGATAGACGTTATCAAATGCCTTAGCCTTCTCATAAGCTACTTGAGCCTGCGTACTACTAATGCCCATTGCGAGCATTGAAAGTGCAATCAAAAACTTTTTCATAAAATGCTTAATATTAAAATGTATTGCTTTTAGCGACCTTTAATTCTAGGGTGCAAAGGTAGTACTTTTTTTGAATAGACCATATCTTTTTCTGAAAAATTATTGTTTTTCCCTAAAATATAGGCAGTTAATTACATTTTTAGGTTGTGTCACATTATATATAATTACGTCTAACAAAGATTCTTACTTTTAAATTTATCATTCAATATCGAAACTTTTTGAGATTATTCTCTACCAATTCCAGCACTCTTTAGTTTTAGACCTTGAGTTTATACCTTATAATATATGGCTTCCGTCTTCTAAACCACTTATTTTAATATTTATTCGCTTATTCTTTCGTCATTTCAAAGTTTCTTCTTACCTTTGCGCCCGTTGAGTGAGAATTAACCCAATTAATAATGATGTTACAAGCAACGAATTTCAATCAAGCTAACGTTTGCGCCTTATATAATAAAGGTGTAAGCCGTGTTGTTGCGTTGGATTCTTTAACATCTAAAAACGAGAAAAAGACAGCAAATAATTTGGTAGTTCCAAATATTTGTATACTCTCTCTCTCTCTCTCTCTCTCTCTCTCTCTCTCTCTAGTAGAGCAGACGTAAATTACACATTTTTTCTTCTCGCGTACGCGCGCGCGAAGCGTACCGCAAACCCTGTAAACAAAGGACTTCTGGAAGTTTCCTTTGTTCTTTTTTTGTGTCCGTACCTAAACCGAATTATAGAGAAATTAAGCACGAAATAACAACTATATTTTTTATTAACAACAATTTTATAGATTAATATGAAAAAGGAAAGAACAAGCAGGTTAGTGTACATACAGCCATCCTGTAGTATTATAGCCACAGGTGTCGAGGGATTCCTTTGTAACGCCTCTGTGACCCCAGATGGGAGTAGTTCAACCCAAGAGTCGTGGGGAAGTGAGCAGACGCATACAGGAACCGTTATCATTGGAGACGGAACGGGCGTAGCTCCAGCAAAGCGGCAGATGAGCTGGGATGAGAATGAAGATTAACGATACTAAGACATTAAATTAGACATAAAAATGAAGAAACAATATTTTTTAGCTATAGCAATGTTCATGCTGTTGACAGTGTTTGCGGCGTGTTCAAGTGATGATAATTTAGACAATGGCAAAGGAAAGGTTGATGTAGCCTCAAAATTCGAGTTCCCTGTCACCTTTGCAGATTATAATAGTGATGTGCAAGTGGGAAATACTCGTGCAGCAGCAAACTCTTCCGACACACTAAAGCATGAGTTCGTCAACATGGGGAATGGTATTGTTGCTGATGTGACTTTGCAGAGAGACAAGGAGAACTTGTCTGGTAATCCTGCCAAGAGTGCAAGTACACGTACATTGCCAAATAGTGACTACACAATGTTGGCATATCAAGGTGGTGTTTTGAAAGGTGAATTGAAAGGAGTAATCTATGGCGGTAGCTTTTACCCGAATGTAGGAGACCCAGAATCAATGTCATTAGCACCAGGCAACTATGATTTTGTACTTTATTCTACTTCCTATTTTACACGTAGCGGCAACAATTTGACACTAACGAATGCAAATGAATATGCCATATTAGGGCGCACCAATTATACAGTCACTGCCACTCCACAGAAGCAGAAAGTTTCGTTTGCGATGAAGCATACAGCTGCCCGTGTAAGAGTCAAATTCAATACTTATGTCAAGGTTCAGCCAAGTAATTTTAATGTAAGCTTCTCAGCAGCAAATCCTGCAGAAGTCCCAAGTTCTGCTGTTTACGATGCTGCTACAGGTACATGGAGCACTTCTGGTACAGGAGGATCTTTCGGTTTTGGTGGCAGTAGTGCTTGGACGGAAAGTGGTTCTGTTACTTATAGTTATACAAGCCCTAGTTACTCTTATATTTTCCCTGGTTCAAATATTACGAATCTCAAAGCAACCTTTGGTAATACAACAATTTATACAGAAAACCTTTATGGGAAAAGCCTTACTTTTGCTTTGACTCCAGTTTTGGCATCAGTGGCAAATGGTTCTTATCTTATTAGTATCACTTTCCATTATAACTTCCTTTACCTAATGACAGACGGCACAACTGGTTTGTTCTCTGAGACAACATTCGGTGGTGGAACAAAGACTCCAATTGCTGTTGTTATTAGCCAAAGTAAAAAATTAGCTGCGGCATTAGAAGAAGTGTCTAGTGATTATCAAAATTATTCTGGGGTAGTCAATAGTGGTGTTATAAACATTCCATGGTCATCTTGGGAGCCAGGGAGTACATTTACTGCAGATGGTGCCGATGGTTATAAGTTTACTTGGGAGGCTTCAGGTAGTGCAGATGGAACAACAATAAAGGCAAATGAGCAGACAAGATTCCCTGCATTTTATAGTGCAGCCCATTATACTCCTACATTGCCCACAGGAAAGACTCTTACAGGTTCTATTGTTGGTAAGAAATGGTTTTTACCAAGTCTGGGAGAAGTTTTAAAGATTTATGGTGCCTTAAAAGATATTGGTCCCGCTGGTGGTCTTTATTCACGTAGTATGGGAGGCGGAATGATGGATCTGAATTATTGGCAGTGGGGACCGTATTCAGAAGGTCATCTATCAGGAATGGCTCCCATGGCATTTGTGCAAGTTAATGGAGTTTCACCGGTAAGCTTAATGATGACTAGTAGTCAATCAAGTACAGGAGCGGGCATAGCGGCAGACTATCATGTAGAAATTGGTGGCTACAGTCAGACGGTTCGTCCTTTCATCCATTATTAACTGATTATAAAGCCGAAGAATTATAGCAAGGCTATTATAGCAAACAATAATATTATTAACAACGCTCCGTGGGCTATAAGGTCTCGAGCCCACGGAGCTATCACAAAGAGGAGACCACCTTAATGATAATATGGCTAACAAACCAATTCAATTTTTCTTGAGAGAGCAGAAGTTAAACATCGGTAAGCAGGCTGGAAAGACTGTTATCGTAGCACGCCCAACTGGTAGACACCGTGTAGACTTCCGCAACTTTTGCGAACGTATTGCTAAGTCAACAACCTTTAATGCACAGGAGGTGGCAGCCGTGCTGAATCTTGCAAGTGAAACCGCCCGTGACATCGTAGCCAATGGTGACATTGTGGAGTTTGGCGACATGGGAACGTTGACACCCTCGTTTAAGAGCAAGGCAGTAGAGAGTGTTGAGCAGTTCCGCGCACAACAGCATATCGAGAAACCTGTTATAAAGTTCCTTGCCTCTGCGAAGTATTTCACGCTGAATGATGTTACGTATGAACAAGTAGCACCAAAGGAGAAGAAAGAAAAGAAGGGAAAGAAAGAGAAAAAGAAAGCAGAAGGAACAGAGCCTTCAGGTCCTGTGACAGAAGGATGATAACGGATTTTTGAGATTCTGCTAAAACAACAAAAAAATTGTTCGCGAAGAAATTCGAAATTCTTCGCGAACAATTTTAATTTTCTTCGCGAAGATTTTTTTGCGTTGCTTAGAGGAACATTGTAGCAGAAGGACAAGGTTTTAGGCAGAATGATATAAGAACACATTTCTTATGACAGGTTCTGCTTCTAGATAAACGTGCCACGGGAGCATTT
>NZ_AJIN01000003.1:0-8146 GCF_000257925.1 Prevotella sp. oral taxon 306 str. F0472 | reverse complement strand
ACTTTTACAAGGCCATTATTCAAAGACTTGACGTAAAGAAGTTCGGACTCAATGTAACAAGTCGCATAAAAGCGTTTGTCTTCAGGTTTATCTCTGTACCAGCCAAGTGGATCAAGACATCAAGGCGGTATGTGCTGAATATCTATACCTGTAATTATGCTTACGCAGATGTTTTCCAGACTGATTTTGGATAGTGCCTACAACTTATGGGAATGATATTGTGTATTGCCTCAAGTCACATTGTGGGGTAAGGGGATATTGTAGGCAGAAGTGGGTGCTTCAAGTTCAAATTATCTGCAAATTCAGTAATGAGAGGACGTGTAAACGCAATAAGAACCTTCAAGGGCTTAGTTGCGGATTTGAGGTTAAACAAAACTTTGTGGTATTCTAGTTTTTTCATAACTTTGCTCCAAGTATAATTAAACTAAAAACTTAGTAGGTCATATGGACGTAACAGAACAGAAACCAGTTGTAACTGGTTTAGAAAAGCCATTTGTTATTGGCTTGGATTTGGGAGGAACAAATGCTGTCTTCGGTGTCGTAGATCAGCGTGGTCAGGTACTTGCGACAAATTCAATTAAGACGCAGGCCTATAAAACAGTAGATGACTTTGTAGAGGCTGGTGTTGAAGCATTGAAGCCACTTATTGCAAAGTATGGTGGAATAGGACAATTCCGTGCTATGGGTATTGGTGCTCCTAATGGTAATTTCTATCGTGGTACGATAGAAATTGCACCAAATTTGTCATGGGGACATGATGGTGTTGTGCCATTGGGTGATATGTTTTCAGAGAAGTTAGGTATTCCTGTTGGTCTTACCAATGATGCTAATGCTGCTGCTATCGGTGAAATGCAGTATGGAGTTGCACGTGGAATGAAGGATTTCATAATGATTACCCTTGGTACTGGCGTAGGTTCTGGTATTGTTATTAATGGTCAGATGGTTTATGGCTCAGATGGTTTTGCTGGTGAGCTTGGTCACGTGATTATGGTTCGTGGCGAAAAGGGACGTAGCTGTGGTTGTGGTCGTACAGGCTGTCTTGAGGCTTATTGTTCTGCAACTGGCGTTGCACGTACTGCTCGTGAGTTCCTAAAAGAGAGTGACGAAGATTCTTTATTGCGTGAGTTGAATATAGATGAGATTACATCTCTTGATGTTTCTATTGCTGCAGGTCGTGGTGATGCACTTGCAAAGCGTGTATATGAATTTACTGGAAAGATGTTAGGTGAAGCATGTGCTGATTTTGCGACATTCTCTTCTCCTGAAGCATTTATCTTCTTTGGAGGTTTAACAAAAGCGGGTGACTTGTTGATGGAGCCATTAATTCGTGCTTATAGAGAGAATGCTTTGGAGATTTTCCGTGATAAGCCAAAGTTCTTGGTAAGTTCACTTGATGATGCAGCTGCTGCAGTTCTTGGTGCATCTGCTATTGGATGGGAGTTGTAATTTAAAGATATTCGACTTAATATATAAAAGGTAAAGCCTAAGTTCGTATATCTATATTTACATAGAACTACAGTTGAATCCTTTTTTAATTAAGTTCTCTCAATCTAAAAGAAAAGGTTAACGCTAATATTAGATGTGATTCTTGAGATTATATTATACTCTTGAGTCCCTATCTTAATAGCGTTAGCCTTTTTTGTTGTTTTATTTTGTGTTTTCACTTTTTTACTATATCTTTGCGACTCGGAATAAAGTTAATCTATAATTAATTAAAGCAACAAATGAATCAGGAAGACGATATCAAAAAAGCTATTGAGGTGATGAAACAAGGCGGAATCATACTTTATCCGACAGATACTGTATGGGGAATTGGTTGTGATGCTACCAATGCAGAAGCTGTTGCAAAAGTCTATTCATTGAAACGTAGAGACGATTCTAAAGCACTAATCTGTTTGGTTGATTCTGATAATCGTCTACAACGTTATGTTCATAATGTCCCTGATGTTGCTTGGCAACTAATTGATGCTGTAGAGAAACCAACAACATTAATTCTAGATGGTGCAGTGAACCTTGCACCTAATTTGATAGCAGAAGATGGTTCTATTGGCATTCGAATCACAAAGGAACCCTTCTCTCATGAATTATGTTATCGATTCCAAAAAGCTATTGTGAGCACATCCGCTAATATAAGCGGTGAGCCTGCTGCTCAGAACTATTGCGATATTTCTCAAGAGATACTTGATGGTGTAGACTATGTTTGTCAGTCTCGTCGTCAAGAACATAAGCCCCATACACCTTCTAGTATTATAAAGTTGAGTGTTGATGGTGAGGTGAAAATTATTAGAAAATAAGTAAACGTATAGATGGAAGTATCGGCTAAATTAGGCTTTCTCTCTCGATTTGATGTTTGGCGTCAGAAGCATGTATCTGATCGTGAGTTAGTTTTAGTGCTAGCATTTGCTATTGGTTTTCTTGCTTCTTTAGCTGCTTATATTCTCCATATTATTATTGGTCAGATAGAGGAACTTGTTACTTCAGGTTTCCATGTGATGACAATTAATTGGCTCTATCTGCTTTATCCTGTTATCGGTATTTGGCTTACAAGTTTATTTGTCAAATACATAGTTCGTGATAATATCTCCCATGGTATTACACGTGTCCTGTATGCTATTTCCACGAAGCAATCTCGATTGAAAGCGCATAATACATGGTCTTCTATCGTTGCATCTGCCATTACAATTGGGTTTGGTGGTTCTGTTGGAGCTGAGGCTCCTATCGTATTGACGGGGTCCGCTATTGGAAGTAACTTAGGACGCATTTTTCATCTAGACAATCGTACACTCATGCTCCTTGTGGGATGTGGGGCGACAGCTGCAGTATCTGGTATCTTTAAGGCTCCTATTGCAGGGTTAGTCTTTACGCTAGAAGTATTGATGGTAGATCTTACCATGGCTTCTTTGTTACCAATACTTATTTCCTCAGTAACAGCAACATGCTTTTCTTACTTCTTCACAGGTGGATCTCCGATGTACCACTTCCAAATGGATTATCTTTGGAGTCTTGAACGTGTACCGCCTACGATACTCCTTGGTATTGCTTGTGGTTTTATTTCGCTTTATTTCATGCGCCTTATGTCGTGGTGCGAAAATGGTTACGGAAAACTTTCTAAGTATCCTTATCTAAAGCTACTTGTTGGTGGCTTAGTACTATCCTCTCTCATCTTCCTTTTCCCTTCTCTCTATGGTGAAGGCTATAATAGCTTAGGGCTATTTATTGAGGGGAAGACTGAGGCTGACTGGATGCAAGTTATGAGCGGTTCTATGTTTGCTGGTCAAACGAACTTACTTGTACTCTATGTTGGTTTCGTTATGCTTACTAAGGTTTTTGCTACTAGTGCTACAAATGGTGCAGGTGGATGTGGTGGAACTTTTGCTCCAGCACTATTCATTGGAGGTTTCGGCGGATTCTTCTTTGCTCGTCTTTGGAATATTCAACAGTTAGGTGTCTATGTTCCTGAGAAGAACTTCACGCTCTATGGAATGGCAGCTGTTATGGCAGCCGTCATGCATGCGCCCTTGACAGGAATATTCTTGATTGCGGAATTGACTGGTGGGTATCAGCTTTTTATACCTTTAATTATAGTAACAATCTGCTCTTATCTGACGATTAATATTTTCGAGCACCATAGTATCTATGCTGTCCGATTAGCCAAACAAGGCAAATTACTCACGCATCACACAGATAAGTCTATCCTTACATTGATGACAATGGATAAGATTATTGACCGTGATTTTACCTCTGTTGCTCCTGATATGGAAATGGGACAACTTGTTCATGCTCTTAGTTCGAGCCGCAATGATTATATCCCTGTTCTCAATGAAAGTGGCAGTCTTATGGGCGAGATAGATATTACCAAACTTCGCCATATTATTTTCCGTACAGAGCTTTATCATCGATTTCATGTGAGTCAACTTATGACAGCTCCAGCAGCTACATTAGGTGTTAATGACCCTATGGAAGATGTGATGAAGACGTTCGATAGTACTGGGGCGCAGTATTTACCAGTGGTTGGTTTAGATGGTCATTTGGTAGGATATATCTCACGAATACGATTGTATAGTATGTATCGTCAGTTCGTTGCAGATTTCAGTGCCGAGTAAGTCCTACTCTTACTCTCATTTTATTCCGCATCCTTAATTGTAAAATCTCAAAGAATGAATAGTAAAGATATACGCATCATCTTTATGGGAACCCCCGAGTTTGCGGTGGAGTCCTTAAAGGTCTTAGTGGAAAACGATTATAATGTAGTAGCTGTTGTGACGCAACCTGATAAACCTGTTGGGCGGCATCAAGAGAAGCTGCAACCTTCTGCTGTTAAGCAGTATGCTTTAGAAAAAGGCTTACCAGTACTTCAACCAGTAAAGATGAAGGATCCTGAGTTTATCGAGGAACTTCGTTCTTATCATGCGGACTTACAAGTTGTTGTTGCCTTCCGGATGTTACCAGAGGTCGTTTGGGCAATGCCTCGTTTAGGAACTTTCAATGTTCATGCAGCTCTATTGCCTCAATATCGGGGTGCAGCTCCTATTAATTGGGCAGTAATCAATGGAGAGACGCAAACGGGTGTTACTACTTTCTTCCTTGATAAAGACATTGACACGGGTAGGATTATTATGCAAAAGCCATTCGATATCCCTGATACGGCTGATGTTGAATATGTTTATGATGGTTTAATGCACTTGGGTGCAACAATAGCAATCGACACAATCAATCTTATTGCCTCTAAGTTACCAAAAGATAACTTAGATGTTGATTTCTCTCATGTCTTAGACGAGATTAGCGTACCCCAAGAGCAAGGGAATATCGAACTAAAGAGCGCACCGAAGATATTTAAGGAAACCTGCGAGATAAATTGGAGTCAACCAGCAAAGATTGTTTATGACTTTATTCGTGGACTTAGTCCTTATCCTGGCGCATGGAGTTCGTTAGTCTTGAATGATGGTTCGGAGAGCAAACCATTGGTTATGAAAATCTATAAAACATCAAAGACGAATCGTGCAGCTACAGGCGCAGTTGGTAACCTTGTTGTTGAGAAGAATCGCCTATATGTGAATACGACAGATAACTTGCTTGAACTTTTGGATATTCAGTTATCTGGAAAGAAACGCATGGATGCTGCCTCTTTTCTTAATGGCTTTAAGGCTATTACAGATTATCGTTTCGTATAGTTTCTGTGAACTAAATGATAAGGAAATGAAAGAGCCTTCTTTCCTCTCTTGAGAGTGAAGGAGGCTTTTTTCCTTCTTTTCCTTGCTCATTCCATTTTATCTTTTTACCTTTGCCGCCGTGAAAGAATTAGCAATGACATATCAAGTGAACGAAGTACTGCAAAGAATTATCCGATTCTTTGCATCTTTTTGCACTTTATCTTTGGTCAATCCAAATAATTTGCTAACACACACACACACACACAATATGCGCACCTAGCGTACAATAACACATTTTTTCTTCTCGCATACGCGCGCGCGAAGCGTGCCGTAAACCCTGTAAACAAAGGACTTCTAAGAGTTTCCTTTGTTCGCTTTTTTATGCCCTTTTGTGAACTCGGTTTAGAGCAAAATAAGAACGAAATAATAGCTATTTTAATCAATAAACAAAGTAGGATGCGCTGACTGCATATCCCTTAAAATTAAACGAAATGATAGTAATTGAAAGAAAGATTTATCAAAAGCCCCAGTGCAACATTGTTTGTACGGAGACAGAAGCCCTATTGCTTCATGCCAGTGGTAATGCAGGAACAATTCAACCTGGCACAACAGTGGGCGATGCCAAACGTAACTTTTTTAACGAAGAGGAAGAAGACCAAGAAGAGACTTCTTGGAATAGTACAGAAAACTATTAAGAACTATCAGAAAGGAAAACGAAATGAATAAGTTTATGAAGAGAACGACTATTGGTTCAGTAATGCGAGGTATATGTTATGGCTTCGTAGCTTTGTTGTTTGCTGCCAGCTGTGCGAATGATGACGTTGCACAGGGGGATAAGCAGAAGAAAGATAATATCCCAGTTGGTACAACTGTCTTTACAGGTACGTCTCAACCAGATGCAACAACACGTACAGCCATCCTTAACCATACAAAGGGCACAGGTGCTTCCGTAAATTGGAATAGTACGGACAAGATATGGGTAAAAGATGATGGAGGAACGTGGCAGCAGAGTGCTGCGGCGACAATACCTTCTGCAGCAAACCAGTCTTTTGCTAAGTTTTCGTTGTCTGGTACATATACAGGGGCTTCACATGATATTATTTACACCAATACGGCTGTTACAGGCTCACAACCACAAGTAGAGATTAAAGCAACACAAACGCAGTCTGCTCCAAATAACTTTGATCATGCAGGTGAGTCGGGAGATTGCGGAATAGCAACAGGTAATAAAGCTGGTAATGATTATACATTCACACTTAACCATAAAGCTTCCTATCTTTGCTTAATTCCTCGTACCAATAACGAATATGTAAAGCGCAGCACGTTGATTAAGGTTGAGATTATGAGCGATGATGAGATTGCTGGAACTTACAATATGGCTGCTGATGGCACACTTACGCTTGCCTCGGGTGGTTCAAAGACAATCACCGTAACCACAGGCTCTGGCTTTGCAATAGACAATTCTGCTGATGATATGAGCAAGAATGCAACCTATGCAGTCGTTGCTCCTGGTACACATAAATTCCGTATTCGTTACTGGCTTCGCAATACAACAGATAATCCAGACGGAACGATAGAGGGAACGGTATCAAAGATCGTTACGCTTAATTGTACGGCAGGTTCAATCCATGATATAACTGCTAACCTTGACCCACATGATTATGATGGTACCAGATATTACATGTGGGACGCACAGAAGAATTACTGGTATGATCATGAATGGAACAGTGCTAATCCTTGGCAGCCAGTACTGAAAGGTAATGATAATGTGAACTATGCTCAGAACCATAGTGATTTGCGATATTATAACGAGAATTATCCAGGTTCTGGTATAAGTAATCCAGCTATCCACACTCCATTTACAGATCTCCCTAATGCTAATGAGATGTCTTGGTATTGTATGTATGGAGCTCCACATCGCGACAATGATGAACTTTGGTCTTTAATGGGGCATATATACAAAGGTGGTATGTGGTTTAAAAAGAAATCTGTTTTAAAAGCAGAAGGTCATTACAATACCCAAAAATCTGCAGATGGTATAACAGACTTACGCACAATAAAGAAGTTTTATGACAAGACCCCCTCAGAGGCCCTTCCTGCAGTAACTGATATAAACAATTATTTTTACTTACCTAACTTAGGTTTTTATCGTTATGGTCAATTCTTCATTGCAGCATGGGGAGGCGGTTTCTATTGGTCGTCAAGTGCAAATCCAAAATCTGGAAACAATGCATACCGTTTACAATTCAACAATCATGGTGATGGTGTAGCGGTGGATAGTTATGATCGCGATGGTGGACTTTTTGCGCAACCTTTCTCGGATTTCGGGGATAATTAATGCGAAAAAACATGACAAAAAGGGATTAAAATAACCCCTTTGTAAGTAATTGATAATCAAGGGCTTATAAATAGGGTACCAAAGTATGATACTTAGGGGGTCTAAGTATGATACTCAGGTACCCTAAGTATGATACTTAGGTACCCTCAGTCCCATACCGAGGGTGGCTCGAATAAGAAAATAATTTACATATTATATTTACTAACTTTAAAACATTGAGATTATGGCATTTTTTAAGAAAGTAAAGAAGAAGCTAACAGGGCTATGGTATCCTGAAGCGATAACCGTAGGAAAGCCTGTAACAACCGACCAAGTGGCTGACCGCTTGGCATTGATTTCGACCGTGAGTCGTGGTGACACGTATGCTGTGTTGAAGGACTTAGGAGTTGTTATGGCTGCTTTTATGGCGGAAGGTCGCACGGTGAAGTTGGAAGGCGTGGGTACGTTTTACTACACCATCAATGCCGACAAGGGTATTGCGAAGCCTGAAGAGGTAACGGCAAAGCAGATTAAGAATGTCCGTGTCCGCTTTATTCCTGAAACTTCGCGCACACAGAGTAATAAGGTTGCCACTCGTTCGCTAGTGTCTGATTCTATCTACTGGGAAGAGTGGAAAGAAGATAAGGAAAAGAAAAAGGAGGAGAAAGGAAAGACTGAA
>NZ_AJIN01000002.1:0-7679 GCF_000257925.1 Prevotella sp. oral taxon 306 str. F0472 | reverse complement strand
TCCATATCAAGCACGCAGATTTATGCGCAGGTAACGGACAACAAGATTTCGGAGGATATGGACAGGCTTATTGCCAAACAATCGGCAAAAGATAAAGAAACTATGGAGAGAGAGGCTTTTGAACTTTTGGATACATCAATCTGTAAAATGGAAGAAACGGCATGAATACGAACTATAAACAAAGGACAATGACTAGCACGGAGAATCATCGTAGCTATTTTGATTGGGGCTGCAATATGCAGGTCATTCGCAAGGGAAACGGAGGGATAGCCATGACAGAGAGTGAACTTGTGAGGTTCTTCGGTGTAACGTGGGGCAAACTTAACCATAGACTTCAAACGATAATAAAATCCTCCAACCTACATCTCGATGAGAGGGTTGCAGGTGAGGAAGATATTTATGCAAACGAACAACTAAAAGGTTATGCTCCGCTCTATCCGCTTCCTGTCATCATTGCCCTGTCTTTTCAGTGGACTGCACAGAAGCACATTTGTTCCGAAAGTATATTTGTCAGAAATTGCAGAAACCAGCATTCGTGATAACACTAATATTCCTGATAGGTAACGCGGATAACTGATAATTAGTATTGATTTCCTTTTTCTTTCACCGATTATATCTTACTACATAACTACACTAAGTGGTAAAGCGGTGAAAGAGAAAAGAATTGTAATGTAGTCATTACTTAGTATTTCTTGCAACTACGAAATGACTACATACAACTTTTCCACTCTTTGTGGCAATCAACACATGTTTAAATAAGATTTCCTATGCAGTTATTTTCAGGAAATACCCGAAATATAAACGATCAAATAGGTAAATTACAATAGTAAGTATTTTTTTATCAATTAAATAAAAAAATATAAAATACTTTTCGTATCTTTGTTGCGTATTACCCATACCGAAAGCCCCAATGGGCAAAGGTGGGGTATACATACATATTGATAAAAGGCGTTTTTGTACGCTTTGGTTTTGACGAATTGGAATCTCGCAAATTCATCGACAAGTCAAGAACAAAGCAACAAAGAACGCTTCATGGGGTGTATTATATACGTTCTCAATGTCTTCAATCGATTTTTCGGTTGTTGTTAAGAGGGCATACTATATATTTACACTGGCGTGGGGCTTTCGGCGTTGCTCGTTTCGATTTGTCGGGCAATGCGAGAGCCTCAATTCGTGAAGCGAGTGACAGAACTGGCTCCACGCTTTTTTATATGTATAGATTACGAGGATGAATTTCGTCAACAAAGGGAGTCTGTTGGCTGTGTTTGTGAGCGAAATTAGAATGAATGTTTTAAAGAACAATCCTTACCGACTACTCGGAGTTTACACTAATTCTCCGACCAAAGAACGACTGGCTAATCACAATCGGATGAAAGCATTTCTGAAAGTAGGCAAGTCTGTATCTTTTTCCTTAGATTTACCCCAATACCTACAACCTATCAATAGGACTGATACTTTGGTAGCCGATGCTGATGCTAAACTCGCATTACCCAAAGACCAAATGTTCTATGCGCTGTTTTGGTTTATCAAGGCAACTCCATTAGACGATATAGCTTTTAATCACCTCATAGCAGGCGAACGCAGCAAGGCGGAAGAAATTTGGCAAAAGAAAGAAACTCTTTCATCGCTACAAAACCGCATTGTATGCGCCTTGATGTGCGATGACTACAAACAAGCCCTATCGTGCACAGAGACATTGTATGCCAATATGGAATATGTCAATCAATTTGTGTCAGCAGTGATTGGCACCGGTGGAAATGTAGATGTAACAGACCTACCTTTCACATTCCTTGATGCTCTATGTGAAGAAATTGATGTACAGAAAATACTTCCGCATATCGAAAATAGTATCTGGAAAAAACATATTAGTGGGAAGGCTATCAATCCATTAATCGACACCATACAAAATGCTATTGCCATTGCGAAGAAATCAAGAGGAAAAGGTTCTCAGGCAAGGTTGGAAGCAGGCGAAGTACTTATGAAAAGTACAAAAGCCACTTTGCAGCAGTTAATGAGTCTTCTACCCAAAACGGACTTGCAATACCAGATGATTGCAGACAAGCTGGGACTTGAAATTTTGCAATGTGGTATTGACTATTACAATGAATCTGATGATGCTGATGCTGCCCACAAAGCCATGAAGCTACAGAAATATGCTCTGAAGATTGTAGTCGGGCAGATGGCAAAAGACAGATGCAAGGAGAATGTTGATATTCTTCAAAAGATTATAGACAACTTGCCACCATCTGAGGTGTATTCAGAGGATAGGGCTATTCACGAGGAATTGCGTAAGTACTGTTTACTCCCTGACAAAATTTGTCATGCTGTAACTTTGCTTAATAATACCAGACCACATTTACAAGCTATTAAACGTAAACTCGGCGTATCAAATGGTTATTACCTCAAAATATCCTCACAGGTAGTAGGGAATGCTCTCAGTAATGCTATAGCAGAGGTAAATGCTAGTAATAATAATGACATTCTGAAGAGTGCATGGGAGTTAACTCTTTTTATGGACACGTTTGATTTAGAAGTTTCGTTTAAAGAAAAAACATATAAAAAGAACCGAGAAATACTGAAACAAATGTGTGAAGAAAGAGGGCTGATTCATCGATTTTCTTCTAAGAGAGCATCATATTGGCAAGCTGTACTATTCCTTCATATTATTTGTGTAATCATAGGTTATTATATTGCAGATGAAAGTGGATATTTTGATAAAACTATATTTTACTGGAGTATAGGTATAGGGGCTATATCTTGGATATATATATTAATAGACAAAGGGGAAGATACAGAAAGTTATGGGGGCTGGCTGGCTAGTTCCGGATGTTGGGGAATAATAATTTTATTTCCCCTATGTATTGGTTATTGGATATATAAAGGAATAAGGTTTTTATTAGATGTTGTCAAATCATAACTATGAATAAAATATTTACAATAATCCTGCTTGTTACCATGGGTTGCCTGCTAACGAGTGCGAAGTTGGCGAATGATGCCGATAAAATTAAAGTTTTAGAAGATAAGTTCACTCTCTTGCAGAACAAGCAAGGTAATGTGGAAAATCATTTGAATAGGCTGGTAGACAAGCAAAGAAATGGCGAGCATAAAATCCAATCGCTTAGCAATGCGAATACCAGACTAACAAAGGTGATTGATAGTTTGCAGAATGCGTGCAAACAATTAGCCAACACCCAAGCAGCCGACCGAAAAAATATCAGTGGGGAAATCAATAAGACCAACAGCAATGTTCAGACGAACCAAGATATGCTACGATGCCGAACGCTTTGGATAGGCATCATGGCTGTAGCGTTGCTTATTTTTATAATAGGTGTGGCATACCAGCTTACTAAGCGCATCAAGTTGGGTAACACCTCTATCGATGAAGTACGCAAAGCACAAGAAGCCTTACAGTTGGCACAGACAAAGATGCAAGAAGAGTCTGTGAAACTGGATGATAAACTGCTGGAAATGTTTGACAAGCAAATATCCGCAACGCCAAAGGTTGTCGGAACTGATAAGCCTGACCATTCGCTTGCCTTGAAGGTGGCAGACGAAATTGTCAGAATAGAACTCAATATGTCACGTATGGACTCTTCAATAAAGGGATACAAGCAATTGGCAAAAGCCGTGGAACGCATCAAAGATAACTTTAAAGCCAATGGCTATGAAATCATCGATATGTTAGGGAAACCATACAACGAGGGCATGAAAGTAACTGCCAACTTTGTTGTTGATGAAGAATTAGAAGAAGGAAAGCAAATCATTACAGGCATTACCAAACCGCAAATCAACTACAATGGGCAAATGATACAAGCTGCTCAGATAACCGTAAGTCAAAACATCTAAGATATTAACATCATGGCAAGAAACAAAATTGATTATGGCATAGATCTCGGAACAACCAATTCCGCCATCAGCCGCATGGAAAAAGGAGAACCAATTGTAATAAAGACTGACGTATTAAAAGACACTATGCCTTCCTGCATTTCTGTAAACAAGAAAGGCTCTATAAAGGCTGGCGATAGTGCCTACAATACGATGAAGCAAGATAAACGCCGTGCTACAAAGTCGTGGCATAAGGGAGCCTCCAATACATATGTGGAGTTTAAACGCACAATGGCGACAGATACAAAATATTCATGTACTAATTTGAATAAAGATTTCTCATCAGAGGAACTATCGGCAGAGGTACTGAAAACTTTAAAGTCATTCGTTACGGATGAAACATTTGGTTCTGTTGTCATTACCGTGCCAGCAAAGTTCACGGTGAACCAAAAAACTGCAACAATGGAAGCCGCGAAGCTGGCAGGCTTCAAACATTGTGAGCTACTTCAGGAGCCTATTGCAGCAGCTATGGCATATGGTGTTACTGCAGAGGAAAAGCATGGACTTTGGATGGTCTTCGACTTTGGAGGCGGAACTTTTGATGCTGCCTTGTTGAAAGTAGAAGATGGAATCATGCAAGTTTTTGACACTGAGGGAGACAATTATCTTGGCGGTAAGAACCTTGATTATGCTATTGTGGATAACTTGCTTATACCGTATCTTCAGAAAAATTATGCAGTAGATAGTTACTTGCAAGATCCAGAAAAAAAGGAGGTACTTCGCGATGCTATGAAAACATACGCAGAAGATGCAAAAAATCAACTTTCATTTAAAGATCATGAGGATATTATTTCCAATCTTGGCGATCTCGGAGAAGATGAGGAAGGAGAAGAAATAGAACTTGACTTAACCTTAACTCAGGCACAGGTCTTTGATGTAATGCACCCTTACTTCCAAAAAGCAGTAGACATCTGCAAGAACCTTGTAAAGCGCAATAACATTGACGGATCACAAATCAGCAAACTTATTCTTGTGGGTGGTCCAACACATAGCCCTCTCATCCGACAGATGCTGAAAGAACAAGTTACGCCTAATGTTGATACAAGTATCGACCCTATGACTGCTGTTGCAACAGGAGCGGCACTCTATGCTTCTACAATGGATGCGGAGATTACGGACGAGGACATTCAAGTGGGAACTATCAAACTCGATGTGAATTATGAATCTACAACTGTTGAAATGACAGAGTATATACCAGTTCGTTTGACTGCCGACTCACCTTTGAGCAAAGTTTTCGTTGAGCTTGTTAGAGGAGATAAGGCATGGTCAAGTGGAAAAGTGGAAATTGATTCAAATGGTGATGTGCTGGAAGTAAATCTATTAGAAGGAAAAGCTAACTCGTTCAATGTTTTCTGTTATGATGATAAAGGAAATACCCTCCCTTGCTTTCCTTCAGAAATTACCATTATTCAAGGTTCTGTAGTTGGAGCTGCACCATTGCCCTATAATATTGGTATTGCCACATGGAATGAAGACAAAAGACGTGGTGTATTCCGTATGGCAAAGGGATTGGAGAAGAACAAGCCATTGCCTGCCACTGGTGTGGTAAATGATTTGAAAACTTCGAACCAACTTCGTCCTGGTTTAGAGAGTGATATGCTAACCATTCCAATTTACCAAGTAGATGACTTTACCGAAGCTGAAGGCAAGTCTGCATCACTCTATGAACATGTAGCAGATGTTGTTATCACTGGCGATGATGTTGATACACTCATTACGGAGAATAGTTTGGTGGATGTAACACTTAAAGTCGATTCTTCCGAACAAATGAAACTTGAAGTTCATTTCTTGTCTACAGATACTACTGTAGAAAAAGAGCTTGATACAAGCAAGAAGCATACCATGCTTGATGCCAGTACAGAAATAAAGAAAGGATTTACAGAAGCAGAGGACAGCCTTAAAACCTTGTCTGATAGTGGAATCAATGTAGACAGCTTGAAGGAAGAACTTGCTTCTATCCGTACAGACAATGAAAACACAACAGAGAAGAAAGAGGTATTAAATCATCTACGAGAGTTACTTAGAAAGATTGAGCAACTTGATGCAAATACAGAATGGCAGCGTGTGGAGCAAGAGTTACGTGAAGAGTTCGACAGGCTTGAAAAGGCACAGAACGATCTGGGAAATGATAACTCTGCACAATTGGTTAATCAACTCCGCACCCAGACAGATGAGACTATACGTGCAAAGAACGTACAAGTTGGTCGTGAACTATTAGAACAAATCAATAGACTATTCTTCCAACTTACCATGGTTTACCAGTGCATGGGACTTATTCGGTCTTGCAACGATCGCTTTGGCACTATACGCTGGAAAGACTCGTCGCGTGCCCGCCAACTTGTAAATCGTGGAATGGAGCAAATTAGTAACAACCCTACAACAGAGGGATTGCAGCAGATTGCAGCAGAATTGATTGAACTTATGCCGCAAGATGAGGCAGCGAATGCAGGTGGATTATTGAAATAGAATATGATAAGAATTTTATTATTTTGCATCATTTCTTATTTTGCCGGTTGGCTGCTTTGCGACATCAATCCAGACAAGTATTATACGTGGTATTCTGGTATTTGGCATGGACTTTTCTTCATTCCGAACTTGATACGCAGTTGGCTTGGGGATGCTATCTATAAAGCGAATGAATATAGTACAGCGTATAATATTTTCTGGTGGATTTTTACAGTTTGGAGTTGTCTTGGCTTTCTGTTTGGAGGTAACAAACGACATCATTAACTTCAGTCATTATGCATTTCAAAAAGAACGATAAAATAGGGACATATGTAGTAGTGTTTCCGCATAAGCAAGGTTCTTATGCGGAAACCTATCGCGTGAAAGATGCAAATGGTAAGACTCGTTTTTTGAAACTCATCAATTATTCCAAACTCCATCATCAGCAAATAGATGATAATGGACAAATAACGGAAGTTGAGATTGCCAAGCAATTGACTCATCATAACCTTTGTCAGTATGTTGATTCAGGTAATATGATGATAGGCGGTCATCAATATGCTTGGCTTGTAACGGAGTTTGTAAGTGGTGAGACTTTATCTGAGCGCATCATCCGTGATAGCAATCTCAGTGTATATGAGATAAAGACGATTGCAAGGGCTGTCTTGTTTGCTTTATCGTATCTACACTCACAGCAGGTCCCCATCATTCACAATGAAGTAACAATACAAAACATTTTGCTGAATCTCGCTGGTGATTTGAAAGACTTGAAGTTGATAGATTTTGGACATACTCGATACTTGGGACAAGCGATAAGTAAGCCAAACTTGGATGAATTGAATCCATTTTATCTCGCACCTGAACGATTCTCCGGCGTATACTCTGTACAAACTGATTTATATTCAGTAGGAGTTATGATGTACCATTTACTTTATGGCAGGTTACCCTGGTTTATTGATATTTCCCTCAAATCCGCAACTAAGCCCTTGAAGGTTCTTATTGCGTTTACACGTCCTCTCATTACTGAATTTGCAGATAATTTGAACTTGAAGCACCCACTTCTGCCTACAATATCCCCTTACCCCACAATGTGACTTGAGGCAATACACAATATCATTCCCATAAGTTGTAGGCACTATCCAAAATCAGTCTGGAAAACATCTGCGTAAGCATAATTACAGGTATAGATATTCAGCACATACCGCCTTGATGTCTTGATCCACTTGGCTGGTACAGAGATAAACCTGAAGACAAACGCTTTTATGCGACTTGTTACATTGAGTCCGAACTTCTTTACGTCAAGTCTTTGAATAATGGCCTTGTAAAAGTTACGGATAAGTGCTGTAAGA
>NZ_AJIN01000001.1:0-3557 GCF_000257925.1 Prevotella sp. oral taxon 306 str. F0472 | reverse complement strand
TATGAATGAATGTCGTTTCATCGTTTTCTTCATTTTTACTTAGTTCTCTTTGTTAATAACTCTCTGTTAGTCTTCCCAAGCGGAAAAATCGTCTTCGTTCTCATTGTCAGCTCCCTGCCATGCTGGTGCTTGCTTAGCACTGCTGATGGTTCCTCCAGGTGTTGCTGGGTTGTGCTGACCATTAAAAGGAGACCCCGCCATTAAATTAGTGGTTTCGTTTACCTGAACTATTACGCAATTAGGTGCAGAATAGTTCTTCTTTTCTTTCTTTTTCTCCATTGTTTTATTGATTAAAAATAGTTGTTATTTCGTGCTTAATTTCTCTATATTTCGGTTTAGGTACGGACACAAAAAAAGAACAAAGGACACTTCTGAAGTCCTTTGTTTACAGGGTTTGCGGCACGCTTCGCGCGCGCGTACGCGAGAAGAAAAAAATGTGTAATTTACGTCTGCTCTACTAGAGAGAGAGAGAGAGAGAGTATACAAATATTTGGAACTACCAAATAATTTGCTATCTTTTTCTCATCTTTTTTTGTTAGAGAATCAAATGTACGAACAACCGTACCTATACCTTTATTATATAGGGCTGCGTACTGCTGATAATTATGATTCTTTGTAATTCTCATCTGCTTTTTGATAAGTCGACGGCAAAGGTAATAATAAAAATTAAAAGGAACAAATAAAATAAGAAGAAGTATCATATAAAAAGAAAAGCGATAGCACCCAATAAGGGCACTACCGCCATCTTTTACTATATGGTAATTCTAATCTACAACTGTAAATTAATCGCAGTTAACGAGCTTGTTGTCAGAACCAAGAACATCTGTGATCTTATGCTTGTAAAGGTCTTCCATGTACTCACGAGCCTTTCCGCAGTACTGACGTGGGTCGAAGTACTCTGGGTGCTCATCGAATGTCTGACGTACACCTGCAGTAAATGCAAGACGTGAGTCAGAGTCGATGTTGATCTTACATACAGCACTCTTAGCTGCCTGACGGAGCTGATCTTCAGGAATACCAACAGCGTTTGGCAACTTACCACCATGCTCGTTGATGATGTCAACATACTCCTGTGGAACAGAAGAAGAGCCGTGAAGAACGATTGGGAAGCCTGGGAGCTGCTTCTCGATGGCTGCGAGAACGTCGAAAGCCAATGGAGGAGGAATCAAACGACCAGTCTTCGGGTCACGTGTACACTGCTCTGGAGTGAACTTGTAAGCACCATGAGAAGTACCAATAGAGATTGCCAATGAGTCACAACCAGTGCGAGTAGCGAAGTCAACAACCTCTTCTGGCTTTGTATAGTGTGATACCTCAGCTACAACATCATCCTCAACACCAGCGAGAACACCAAGTTCTGCCTCTACAGTTACGTCGAACTGATGTGCATACTCTACTACCTTCTTTGTC
Source organism: Prevotella sp. oral taxon 306 str. F0472 (assembly GCF_000257925.1). Classification (NCBI taxonomy): domain Bacteria; kingdom Pseudomonadati; phylum Bacteroidota; class Bacteroidia; order Bacteroidales; family Prevotellaceae; genus Prevotella; species Prevotella sp. oral taxon 306. Next base: position 2,147 of record NZ_AJIN01000001.1, on the reverse strand, counting down.
AAAGCGATATTCTCCTCGTATGGAAGAGCAGAACCATCAATCATTACAGAAGAGAATCCGAAGTCTACACAAGACTTACATGTCTCGAAGCTATCACCATGGTCTAGGTGAAGAACAATCTCTGGATGATGGCAACCCAACTCCTTTGCGTACTCTACAGCACCCTCTGCAAGGTAACGAAGTAAAGTCTGGTTAGCATACTTGCGGGCACCCTTAGATACCTGAAGGATAACTGGTGACTTTAGTTCTGATGATGCCTTGATGATTGCCTGAAGCTGCTCAAGGTTATTGAAGTTGAATGCTGGGATTGCATAACCGCCTTTGATTGCCCTCTTGAACATATCACGTGTGTTCACGAGACCTAATTTCTTGTAATCTACTACTGCCATAATTAATTATGTTTTAATAATGAAATAAGTCAATACCTATTGTTACTTGCAAAAGTACGACATTATTTTCTGATAGCCAAGATATGATAGCTATTAAATGAAGTGCAAGTGTTAAATTGCGTAATTAACTATTACCTGGACTCGACTTATATGTACCTTTGCATACAAATGACGAATGATTAAGTGTAAAGGATATATGAACTATAAGATGATTGTGCTCGATCTTGATGGCACACTGACGAATAATAAGAAGGAGATAACGCCTAAGACGAAGGAAGCTCTTATGCAAGCGCAGGCAAAGGGTGTGCATATTGTATTGGCATCGGGGCGTCCCACTTACGGAATTATGCCTCTTGCTGAGGAGTTAGAACTAAAGACTCATGGCGGATTCATCCTCGCTTACAATGGAGGAAAGATTATTGACTGCACGAACAATCGTGTTTTATTTGAACAGAAGTTGGATGAGAAGCTCGTTCCCATGCTCTACGAAGGGGCGAAAAAGGCTGGTTTACAGATTCTAACTTACCAAGGTGAGGGTATTGCAGCCACTCAAAAGGATGATAAATATGTACAGATTGAGGCGCACATCAATAAGATGCCCGTCGTACAATACGATGACTTCCTCTGTCAACTGGTCTATCCTATTAATAAATGTCTGATTGTTGGCGAACCAACTAAGCTCCATCAACTAGAGTTAAGTCTACTTGCTCAACTGAAAGGACAGATGGAACTCTATCGTTCAGCCGATTACTTCTTAGAGTGTGTGCCCTTAGGTATCGACAAAGCGCAGTCGCTCAACCGCTTAATCACTACACTCGGTATCACCCAAGAGGAGGTTATCGCCTGTGGTGATGGCTATAACGACCTGAGTATGATACGCTTTGCAGGACTCGGGGTAGCCATGGCGAACGCTGCAAAAGACATTCAATCCGAAGCCGATTACGTAACATTATCGAACGAAGAAGATGGTGTTGCACATGTTGTTGAGCAGTTTATCTAATTCAAAATGCAATGTTCACTATTCTAGGTTGTGGTTAATTAGACAGAAGGACATGGTTTTTTAGACAAAATGACATAAGGACATATTGTTTTAATGACATACTTTAAAGACAGAGTAACATAGGAACAATGTGCTTTGTAACAGATGTTTAAGACAGAAGAACATGGTTTTTTAGACAAAATGACATAAAGACATATGGGTTGAAGGACATATTATTAAGACATAGCAACATAGGAACACGAATCCTAATAACGAAAGAACGAAAACAAGGAAAGGCTCTTCTCCATTTGAGAAGAAGCCTCACCCCCAACCCCTCTCCGAATGGAGAGGGGAGTGAAAACCATTATTTGCAGATAAAGAGGGCGTTTCGTCACATTGAAGAAAGGCTCTTTTGGATAGGAAGAAAGGCTCTTCTCCATTTGAGAAGAGCCTTTCCTTATTTGCTATCTTATACTCGTACACCTCGTAACCCTATATTACTCAGCCTAAGAAACACGTCATTAAAACAATATGTCTTTATGTCATTTTGTCTAAAAAAACATATCCTTATGTCTTAAACATCTGTTACTAAGCACATTGTTACTATATTATTATGTCTTTAATATATGTCATTAAAACAATATGTCCTTATGTCATTTTGTCTAAAAAAACATATCCTTATGTCTTAAACATCTGTTACTAAGCACATTGTTACTATATTATTATGTCTTTAATATATGTCATTAAAACAATATGTCCTTATGTCATTTTGTCTAAAA